>CAOJDZ010000031.1 GCA_948433815.1 uncultured Clostridia bacterium | reverse complement strand
GCCAGCTAGTTTATGTGGTATTGTAGGGTTTAAACCAACATATGGAAGAATAAGTAGATTTGGTCTTTTTCCTTTTGCATCTAGTTTAGATCATGTTGGAATATTTGCTAGAAATGTAAAAGATATTACTTATGTTACAGATGTATTAAAAGGGCATGATGAACTTGACATGACAAGTTTACCTGATGAAAATGTAAAATATACAGATACTTTAGATAAAGAAATAAAGGGTAAAAAATTATTTTATATTAAAGAAATAGTAGAATCAGTAAGTACTGAAGAAAATAAAGAAGTAATAAAAATATTTAAAGAAAATATAGATAAATTTAGAAGTGAAGGAGTAATAGTAGAAGAGGTAAGTTTTGATAAGAAATTATTAGAATGTATATATCCTGTTTATTTTATTATTTCTTGTGCTGAAGCAACTAGTAATAATTCTAATTTAACTGGATTTATATTTGGTAGTAGAGAAGAAGGTAATTCACCTAAAGAAGTTATGTTTAATACTAGAACTAAAGGTTTTTCAGAAATGATAAAGAGAAGGTTTATTACTGGAAGTTATATTCTTCAAAGAGAGAATCAAGAGAGATTATTTTTAAATGCTAAGAGAGCAAGAAGAATGATAGTAGAGAAAATGAATCTTTTATTTAAAGAATATGATGGACTAATATTACCAGCAGGTGGAATTGCACCTAAAATTAATCCAGATGAAGAGACAGATAGACTAGGAAGCGATTATTTACTTCTTGATAATCATTTAGCAATTGGTAATTTTGGGGGATTCCCTAGTATTACTTTTCCTATGGGATATGTTAGTAATATGCCAGTAGGTATTAATTTAACTTGTCCGCAGAGAGAGGACGCGAGTTGTTTAAATATTGCTTTTAAACTTGAAAGTGTTATTGGTATTAAAGATGTATGTGCTGGAGGTGAAAATATTGGATAGAGACTTTAAGGATACTATACTAGAGATAAAGAATGAAATTTCAAAAACACAAACTTTGGTTATGAGTGATGCTAACGTTAGACTAATAAATATGTATTTTAATATAGGTAAGATAATAAATGAAAAATCTAAATGGGGAAGTAAATTTATTCAAGAATTGGAAATAGAATTAAAAATAGATTATCCTAATTCTAAAGGATTTTCTGCGAGAAATCTTAGAAGAATGAAAAGATTTTATCTTGAATATGAAAATGATGGAATTTTGCCACCAGCGGTGGCCAAATTACCTTGGACACATAATAATATTCTTATTGAAAAAATAAAAGATAGAGAAAAAAGAGTTTGGTATGCCAATGAAGCAATTAACTCAAATTGGTCAAAAGTAGTATTAGATCATCAAATAGATTTGGGTTTATATGAAAGAAAAGCAGCAGTAAGAAAAGAAAATAATTTTAAAAATGCTTTAATAAATCCGCAAAGTGATTTAGCAAATGATTTACAAAAAGATCCATATATTTTTAATTTACCTTTATTAAAAGATAAATATATTGAAAAAGAATTAGAAGAGAGTATGTTAAATAGAATAAGAGATGTTTTATTAGAATTTGGTAAAGGTTTTAGTTTTGTAGGAAATCAATATAAAATTAGTACAGAAGATAATGATTATTATATAGATTTACTTTTTTATCATTTAGATTTGAGATGTTATGTTGTGGTGGAACTTAAAAATACAAAATTCCAACCAGAATTTGTAGGACAGTTAAGTTTTTATGTCACTGCTGTTAATAAAGTGTTAAAAAAAGAAAATGATAATGAAACTATTGGACTTCTTTTGTGTCGCGATAAAGATAGGTTATCAGTAGAGTGGTCATTAGAGAGTGTTAATACTCCTATTGGTGTATCTTCTTATGAATTAGAAAAAAGCATATTAGACTCGTTACCAACTGAAGAAGAAATAAATTTACATATTGATATTGATGATGGAGAAATGGATGGTGAAGAAAATGTATAAAGCTGTTATAGGATTGGAAGTTCACTGTGAACTTAATACAGAATCTAAGATGTTTTCGGGTAGTAAGAATACTTATTCTAAAGTACCTAATGAAAATATAAGTGTTATAGATTTGGCTTTTCCTGGTATTTTACCACTTCCTAATAAAGAAGCTATAAGAAAAGCATTAAAACTTGCGATGGCGCTTAATTGTGAGGTGCCAGATATAGTTAAATTTGATAGAAAGAATTATTATTATCCTGATTTACCTAAAGGATATCAATTAACTCAAATGACTGAACCTTTTGGTCGCAATGGCTATTTAACTATTAATTTTAATGGAGAAGAAAAGAAATGTACTATTCATCAGTTACATTTAGAGGAAGATACAGCTAATATGGATCATTATGATGGGTATAGTTTACTTGATTATAATCGTGCTGGTATACCTTTAGTTGAAATAGTAACAGATCCAGTATTTAATGATGAAAAAACTGTTATAGAATTTTTAGAAAGTTTAAGAAGTATTATTAAGTATATTGATGTTAGTGAAGCTTCAAGTGATAAAGGACAGTTAAGAGTCGATGTTAATATTTCTATGATGAAAGAGACTGATACTGAACTTGGGGTACGTGCTGAAATAAAAGGAATTAATTCATTTAATAGTGTTAAAGAAATTATTCTTTATGAGATGGAAAGACAGAGAGAAATATTAGAAAGTGGAGGACAGGTTAAACAAGAAACTCGTAGATGGGTAGATGATGAAAAGGTTACTGTTTCTATGAGAGAAAAAGTTGATGCGATAGATTATAAGTTTTATGTTGAACCTAATATTCCAGTAGTAAAACTTGATAAAGAATTTTTGGATGAAATTAGAAAAGAAATTCCAACTTTACCATATGAAAGAGAACTTAAATATATAAGTTTAGGAGTTAATTCAAAAGATGCTAGGACTTTAGTTAGAGAAAAAGCAGTTAGTGATTTTTTTGAAAGTGTTCTTTCTTTAGGTGGAGACGCAAAAGATGCTGCTAATTGGATGACTACTAGACTTTTAGGGTTTATGAATACTAATAATAAAACAATTGATGAAGTATATTTAACTCCAGAGATGTTAGTAGAACTTATTAATATGGTTAAGAGTGGTAAAATAAGTAGTCAACAAGCTAAAGAAGTATTTGCACTTATTTTAGAAGAAGAGAAAACTCCAGAGACAATAGTTAAAGAAAAAGGCATGGAACAGATTAGTGATGAGAATTTAATAAGAGAAATAGTTAATAAAGTTTTAGATGAAAATATGGAAGCGGTTGAAACTTATAAGAGTGGTAAAACTAATATTGTTGGATTTTTAGTAGGCCAAGTTTTAAAATCAAGTGGTGGTAAGGCTAATCCGGGAGTTGCTTCTAAAATTTTAAATGAAGAGATAAATAAAAGATAATTGCAAAAGAAATTTTGTAATTTTCTTTTTATATACAAACATATTTTTGTTGACTTCAAAATATATGAGTGGTACAATGAGACTACATACAATAGACGGTAGATGTATGTTGTACACATGTGAATATTTTAATTTAATTGTTAGATAATAGTTTTAATTCTAGATATAAACATTTCTTTCATAAGAGTTTTGATATTAAGAACTTGTGTATATGATGAAGGAGATGTTTTTTGATTGAAAATTAATAATTTAATTTATGAAGTAATTAAAAATAATAGAAAAGTTTTAATGTATGAATAAAAATAGTTTTAAGACAGAAATAATAGTAAAAGAGTAAAGAATTAATATCTTAAGAATCGAAAATCAGGAGTATATTTCACTTACTGATTTAGCAAGATATGCTGATGAAGATGATCCTAGGTATCCTATTCAAAACTGGATGAGAAATAAAGATGTAATTTCTTATTTGGGATTATGGGAGCAAATTAATAACGATAAATTTAAAGGGGTCGAATTCGACGCGTTTAAAAGTGAATCAGGTAGTAATAAATTTAAAATATCTCCGCAAAAATGGATAAGAGAAACAAATGCTAGGGGTATTATTTCTAAATCTGGTAATAATGGTGGAACGTTTGCACATCCAGATATCGCATTTGAGTTTGCTAGTTGGTTAAGTCCTGAATTTAAGTTATATGTGATTCAAGAATTTCAAAGATTAAAGAAAATTGAGGCGCATCAAAATAAAATTGATTGGCGTGCTAATAGGATTTTATCCAAAATAAATTATGTAGTTCATACAAATGCAATAAAAAATATTATTGTTCCTACTTTAACTTTGAAACAAAAGAAATTTATTTATGCTGAAGAAGCAGATGTTATAAATGTAGCGCTATTTGGAATGACAGCAAAAGAATGGCGAAGCAATAATCCTGATATTGCAAATGAAGGGAACATTAGAGATTGTGCTGATTTATTTCATCTAGTAATACTAAATAATTTAGAAAATCTTAATGCTGAATTAATAAAAATGAAAGTACCTCAAAATGAAAGAATTGTTAGATTGAATGAGATAGCAAGAAATCAAATTGAATTATTAAAAAATAATAAATTATTTAGTGATTTAGAGTATTTAGAAAAAGAGAATAATAACGAATTTAATATTAGTAAATAGTAATAAATATTTAATTTTAATTATGTGATGAAGGAGAAGTTTTTTATGAAAAATGAAATTATATTATTTGAAAATCAAGAGGTAAAACTTGGAGTTAGTATGAAAGATTATACGGGGTTAAATAGGAATCAAATAGCTGAACTTTTTGATAGAGATATTAAAATATAGGTAAGCATGTTAACAATGTATTAGAGGATGAATTAAAAGATGAAGTGGTTGTCGCAAAATTTGCGACAGTCAGTAAGCATGGTGAGATAGAAAATAAAATGCAAATACACATGGTAGAT
Source organism: uncultured Clostridia bacterium (assembly GCA_948433815.1). Lineage (GTDB taxonomy): Bacteria > Bacillota_I > Bacilli_A > RF39 > UBA660 > MGBC139354. Next base: position 2,307 of record CAOJDZ010000031.1, on the reverse strand, counting down.
TATCATAAATTAGATGTTATTAATAGCGTAGGTTACCGTGTAAATCTAGAAATGTTATTATGTTTATAAAATGGACTAATAAGATATTAAAATATTATCTTATTAAAAGTTGTGCATAGTTATCATTAAACAATTAGAAAAGTTATTTGATAGAGACAAAACAGTTATAACAAGACATATAAATAATATATTTAATGAAAGAGAATTAAATAAAAAAGAGGTATGTGCAAAATTTGCACACACCACTTTACATAGTTCTTTGGCAAATAAAATGTAGACACGAGAGTTAGATTATTATAATTTAGATGTAATTATCAGTGTAGGTTACCGTGTTAAATCTAAAAATGGTATTATGTTTAGAAGATGTGCTAATAAAGTATTAAAAGATTATCTTATAAAGGGTTGTGCAATAAATCAGAAGAGATTAGAATATTTAGAAAAAACAGTTAAGTTATTAAAAATATTGCTAATAGAATAAATTAAGATGGAGAAGAAGGGGATGCTAAATAAAGGGGAAGATTTAATAATGAATTTTTTAGTTTAATTATGTTTTTGCTTATGATAAAATAAGTATATGAAAAAAGTTATATTATTTATATTTTTAATTTGTTTATTTGGATGTACTAATAGTGAAAGTATAGAATATAAAACTATTAGTAGTAAAGAAGCTTATGATATTATGCAAAAGAGAGATGATATTTATATTATTGATGTTAGGAGTGAGAACGAGTTTTCTACTTCTCATATAGAAGGTGCAGTTAATGTTCCTTTAGAAAAGATAGAAACAACTTTTAAAGAAATTGTTACTGATAATATGGATGCAACTATTTTAGTATATTGTCAGTCGGGAGGTAGAAGTAAACAAGCAAGTGAAATACTTTCTAATATGGGATATACTGATATAAATGATTTTGGAGGATTAAGTAATTGGGATTATGAAATAGTTAAATAATTCGAAATTACTTGAAAATAAATGATATGTGTGATATATTTTAGTCACACACAGAAAAGTGTTTTTTTTATGGAGGCGTTTATGAAAGCAATTAAGACATTTTTTAAAGGCGTAAAAAGTGAATCAAAAATGGTTAGATGGCCAAGCGGAAAAAATATGGCTAAATATTCTTTTGTCATATTGTTCTTAATGGTATTTTTTGGAGTATATTTTTATGGACTTGATTTAATATTTACATTTGTGAAAGGGATTGTGAAGTAATGGAAGAACAAAAATTATGGTATGTTGTTAATACTTATTCTGGGCATGAAAGTAAAGTTAAAGAAAATTTACTTATGAGAACTGAATCTATGGGAATGGAAGATAACATTTTTAGAGTTATTGTTCCTGAAACTAAAGAAGTAGAGATAAAAGATGGAGTTAAGAAAGAGAAAACTAAGAAAATGTTTCCTGGGTATGTTCTTGTTGAAATGGTTATGAGCGATGAAGCATGGTATGTTGTTCGTAATACTCCTGGTGTTACTGGATTTATAGGTTCTAGTGGTAAAGGAGCAAAACCTACACCTTTACTTCCTCAAGAAATTGATAGAATTTTAGCTAGTGAAGGACTAAGTAGAATAGATGTTGAGACTGACTTAAATGAAGGAGATTCTGTTACTATTATTGATGGTCCATTTAAAGGAATGTATGGAAAAGTTCAAACTATTGATTTAGATAATCAAAAGTTAAATGTTTTAATAGATTTATTTGGTCAAGAAACTCCAGTAGAAGTTGATATTGTTCAAATAAGTAAAAATTAATTTAAGGGGAAATTATGTTTAATAGGAAAGTTATTTTGGCAGAGAGACCGCCTTATGAAAATGAAACTTTAGAAGAATATACAAAAGTTCCATTTAATAAACGAGTAAGAGCATATCTGGTTTTAGATACTTTAAAAGAAGGGTTACTTGTTAACCAATTAAAATATTTAGAGAATAGGTCTGAACAAACTTTAGCACTTTTTAAATCAAATTATCCTGGTTTGAATTATGCTTCTGTGCCTACAGAAAATTTAACTATAATACCAAAAGGTTATAAAATAATTGCGGTTATTACTGATGAAATAAATCAAATAGATTTTGAAAAAATAGTTTTATATTTAAGGTTAACAGCAGTTTATGATAGTAGAGTAACGTCTCAATTTTCTTTATTTTGTGAAAAGTATTTTAAAGAAAGAATAAGAGTAGGAACTGTAGTTACAATTTTAAATCTTGATAATAGTTATGGTGTATATTATGTTAAAGAAAAATTAGATAATGATTTTGGTACTATAAAAGTGTAAGAAGTAAATCTAGTAGTTAGATTGAAAATTACAC
>CAOJDZ010000030.1 GCA_948433815.1 uncultured Clostridia bacterium | reverse complement strand
ATTTTTCTTGACTATTCCATATATTTATTAATTTATCAAAATTATTATCAGGATCTAACATTAGTTTTGCTAACTCATCTAATTCTTTATATTCTTCTTCCGATAATTTAAATTTTTTATCAATTATATACTTAGGTAAATGTAAAAATATAATTTCATTGTTCATTAAAGAATGAAAATCATAAAATAAGCCATGTATTGACGCTTCTATTCCTATAGTTAACGGATTTGAAGTATAATATATTTCTTCATCTTTAAATTCACCTGTTCTTAATTTTAAGTATGCTTCAGAACCAAAAATGAAATTATTATACGGAATATCCAACAAACTAAAATTAATATGATATTCATTAAAAACGCCTTCATAAAAATACATATCTGGATCTACTAATGTCCATTTTTCTTTTTTCATATCATAATATTCGGTTATCCAATGATCACCAGCTGTTTTTCCAGAAGAGTTAACATATCTTGCAAAACCACTTCTAACTCTAGCAGAAATTCCTTTCGATTTTAATATACTAGTTAATAAAATAGCCTGTTCTCTACAACAAACATGAATTTTATCTTCTATTTTTCTTTTCAAAGAATAACTTTTATCTCTTCTTAAAAGTTCCGCTAACATTGATTGTGCTGTTGGAAATAAATCATTCTCATAACATAACGCAGTTTTTGGCAATTTTGTCATATCCCCATAACACGAATTACTATCTTTTCTCATTTTTTCATCATACATATCAAAAGGATGAATAATTTGATTTCTTTGTAATAAGCATAACTCTCCGATATCATCAGGTAAATTTCTAGCAAAATCCTTATACAATCCTAAGTCTGTATAAGAACTTGTCATTTTATAAAAATCTAATATTTCCTTTTTTAGCAATTAAAATACCTCCCGTATGTATATTATATAGGCAATATACAAGTGTTTTACTAAATTGACATAAATCAATTTTATTCTATAAATATTGTATAATAAAACCCCGATTTTACGGGGATTATATCCAAATGGTGCCGAAAACAGGAATCGAACCCGTAACCTACTGATTACAAGTCAGTTGCTCTACCAATTGAGCTATTTCGGCAAAATTATATGGTGGGCGACGAGAGACTCGAACTCCCGACCCTCTGCTTGTAAGGCAGATGCTCTAACCAACTGAGCTAGTCGCCCATATACCTACTGGCATTTACAAATATACCATTTTAATGCCAGTATGTCAACAGATTATTTTGTTTTTAAATTAATTTCTTGATATTTAGTTTCAGTCCATTTCTTTAAATTAGTTTCGAGTAACCCAAACCCAGAACCACTTTCAGGTATCATAGATAAAGATTCTTCTACTTTATAATCAATTTTCTTAATAGATAACTTAACTTGACTCTTATCTTCATCTATAGAAATAACTTTAACATTAATAATATCCCCAATATTAAATTTATCGGTCAAATTCTTAACAAACTTATCAGAAACTTCTGAAATATGAACAAGCCCAGTATAATCATCTTCTAAACTGACAAACACCCCATATGGAGTGACACCAGTAACTTGTCCTTTTACAATATCTCCTTCTTTAATACTATTCATTTCTACATCACAAAATCAATTATATCATAAAATGAATATTTTTACTAACCCCTATTAATAAGCCACTCAATAGGCGGAATATTATATTTTTTACTGATTAAATTAAAAATATCTAAAAGTAAATCTTCAAATTCATTAACTCTATCTATATATCTACTCAAAATCTCATCACTTTCATCATAAACAAAAATCTTTACTAGAGCATCAAAATAATATGAAGGATAAAGAAGTCTAGAAAAAAGTAATCTCATACTAGCTTTAGACAAATTAGAATCTAAAATAAAATCTTCTATTTCATCAAAATCTAAAATACCATCAAAGAATTTAGACTTAATATATTCTGCCACATCTCTAACTTCATAATCAAAAGTAAATGTAAGAGGATTATTTATATGCCCACTATAAACATTAGCGTCTATTCTCTTATGATTTAAATTTATCTTAGCACTTTTAATATCTTCTTCAAGAGAAGTATCTTTAAAATAGGAAATAGCATTTTCAGCCAAGCCCACATAATAATCAAAAGATTCTTGAAGTATTGGATATTCAGTATTAATTTCACTAACTTCCATTTCAAAACTATCCACTTTTTTCATCCATAAACTAGCCCAATCTTCACTTATAACTAAATTATCCTTACTTATCAATAAATTATTAAAATAAACTACATCTTTTAAATTAAAACTATCATTCTCAATAGAATTAACTCTTAATAGCACATAAATATCATCATCTACTTTTACACTATAATTATTATCTTTAGAAAGAATAAAAGTACTAACAAGTATATTTTTATTATATAAATCATTACTCATATCTGCGAGTAACTTTATTTCATTAACATTTCTAGTATATTTTAAAAAATAATATTTAAACCCATTAAAATAAAAATAGCACCCATTATCTATTTCACTTATTTCTTTAGGATAAATATTATAATAATATCTTATAGTTTCTTTCATATTCTTTCCTCATTAAAATATATGCTTTTAAAGGAAATAAAAAACTGCATTTATGCAGCTTGTTGATAATTTTGTTGTTGATAAACCAATGATGGTCCACCTGTTTCAGCATTTCTAGCAGCCTGTAAAGTTGATTCAGCAGCATTTTTTTGTGCTTCTAACACTTTTCTCGCTTCTTCACTCATACTTAATTGATTTTCCAAAGCATTTACCTTATCTGTTAAAATTTGAATCATTCTATTCTTACTTTCAACTACTTCCTTTAAATTTCCAATCAAAATAAGCGCTGGATCCGTACTTTCATAACTTTGTGCATCCAAATTATTTTCTGTTGACTTTTCAGTTCTATCAAAAAACGTTTGAGGAGTATCTAAAGTATTATTAGTTTCATCTTTTGGAAGTGGAACCTCACTAAGTATTGAAGCACTTTCAAATACTGGAGTTGGATTTTCTACTACTGGAACTGGTTCTACTAAAGGAGTTACTGTTTCCATTTGAGGAGCCTGTACAGTTGAAGTTTGTTCATAGCTAGGTATAGTTTGATCAAAAATGCTAACACTTTGAGGAGTTTCTGGAACACTTACAGAACCTAATTGTTCAGACTCGATTGAAGAGACAACATCATTAATTACCTCCTCACTAGGAGTTTCAACTATAACAGTTTGTTCTTGAACAGGAATCTCTTCCACTTGTGGAGCACTAAAAGATGAACTACTACTTTTTGCTTCTTGAGCCGCGATTAATCTCATCTTATCTTCATCTTTAACACCGATTACTTTTGAACCTTCCATTAAAATAGCACCTTGTAAATTATCAAAAATATTCATAATTACCCTCCTTGAACAATTTCCTTCATTGCTTGTTTTACTTTATCCCAAATGCTCTCATCTGTAATACCTATTAATTTAAAAACACTTGGACTTTCCTCAACAACTTCAGAAATATAAACCTTACTCATTCCTTCTCCTAAAGACTCACCTTTAGAAAGAATAACAAATTTTCTATTAATATCTTTTACATCAAAAGAGTTAACTAACTCAACTTCTTCAGTAGTTCCATCTGTATTTTGTATCGTAATCTTCTTCATAACTCACTCTCCTACTATAAATAGGATACCACAAAAAAACTTCTTTTTCAAACATTTTCTCTCTCTAAAATAAAATATTTACAACCATAAGCACAATTATCTTTAATGTAAGTATCTATCCTAGAAAAATCATTAATTTCTTTATATTTTTCATTACCTTTTTTATTAAAACCTTTAAGTCTTAATTTACCATAAGAAATATCTCCCACTATATAATCATACCCATCAAAATAATCAGTACACTTACTTAAAAACTCTTCTTCATTAAAAGCTTCATTATAGTTTTTTATTAACTTATATTGTTTATTAAAAATCTTCATAACATCACATCCTAAATAGATTTCATATTTATTTCTATATTTCTTCTTGATTCTTCATTTAATTGTCTATAACTAACACCACACTCATCAAAAAGTTTTCTTGAAACTCTAGTTTCATCTGTATCATGATATTTATCAGATAAATATATTACTTCTTTAATACCAGACTGAACTATCTCTTTAGCACATTCATTACAAGGAAAAAGACCTACATATAATTTAGCACCTTCCATATCTTTTCTGCTTCCCCTATAATTCAAAATAGCATTCCTTTCAGCATGAACAACATAAGCATATTTAGTTTCTAACATATGCCCTTCTCTATCCCAAGGAAAAATATCATCATTAAATCCATTAGGCGCACCATTATATCCTATTGACAATATTCTATTACTACTATCCACTATACACACACCAACTTGTGTATTAGGATCTTTACTTCTCATTGAAGAAAGAACTGCTACTCCCATAAAATACTCATCCCAACTTAAATAATCTTCTCTTTTTCTTGCCATCAAAATACCTCCCTAAATCAAGAATTCAACTCTTTATAATAATAATTTATCATAAATTAATAGAAAATGTAAATAAAAAGACTAGCTATTAACAAAATAACTAATCACTTGTAAGAGGACTTGTAACAGAATATCCATTCCCATAAACTTCTGGAATACTACCATTAATAAGTTTCATCAAAACTGGTACTTCCAAACTTATATTAATTCTTTTAGAAATAAACGGTAAAATAACTTGTTCAGTAACCGTAACTTCTATGTAAACTTTAAGTAAAGCATTATTAATTCCATAAGGTGTAAGTTCAGTTTTAACATTACTAATAACACTTCCTATTAAACTTGTCTTAACTGGTATTTTAGGACCAATATCCGCGATAATAGGAATATCTGTAACTACTCCAAAAGGAATCTGATAAATAATACCCGCTCTATACTCTTCTAATCCATAAGTATTACTAACTTCTGGCATATCTAATAAATTTAATTTTCCCTCTTCTAAATATCTTAAATTTGCTTGAATAGTATTATTAATAGAAACCAAACTTTGATTAACAATATTAGTATCAAAATCCACACTAACAATTTCACCATTTTTATTAGTAGTAGTTTTAATCATATCTTCTGGTTTAAAGTTATTACTAACTTGATTCTCCACTGCTTTATTTATTATTAATGTTGATAACTTTGTAGTTTCAATTTCAGCATAATCAAGTAATATAGGACTTATATATTTACTTAACAAATGAAAAATAAAAAAAGTAGAAATTAATATCAAAATAACTATTAAGACTAAAATATCTCTTTTCTTAAAGAAATGATTACAATATACAAAGTTTTTCCCTAATCTCATTCGTCTTTTCATCCTATATAATTATATTATAGAAAAAAAGAACTATACTAAAATAGCCCTAAATCAAATACATAATTAGCCATTATAACTAAAGTAATCGCAATAAAAATGACTAAAATAATAATTAACACTGTAGACATAACTCCACTTTTCTTAACACTTTTCTCTAATTCATCAAAACCTTCAAAATCATCTTTACTAAAACTCATAGAATTAGTATAAAAAGAGTTATCTATTTGCATAGTTTTATCTTTTAACTGTGCAAGCTCTGGTTTTGATTTTTTAACATCACTTACTAATGTTCTCTCTTCTATTTTTTCTTTAGGTTCTTCTTTTAGAAGTTCACTCTTCATCTCACCTTTTTCTACTTCTTTTTCTATAGGTTCAGTTGTCTCTTCCCCTTCTTCACCCATTAACTCTTCAAGTAAATTAACCTCACCTTTATGAATAGTAACAGTATTAATTAAATCTATAAGAGTCCTTTCATCAGTATTAAATTCTTCTGATAAATCATTAACTAACTCTTCTTCTTTATCTTCATACATATCTATTTTACTTAAAATATCATATTGAGTATCTCTTAATTTTTTATGTCTCTCTCTATCATAATTAATCTCTCTAGTTTTTCTTGCTTTTTCTAAAACACTATTAAGGTCATAATCTTTAGGAGTACTTTCTTCTTCTTTAATTTCCTCTTCTTTATTACTAAATTCAACATTAAAACCTTTACGAAAACTTCTAGGCTGTTCATTAATCTCTGTAATATACTTTCTAATCTTTTCAAGATCAATAGTATTTCCACTATTTTCTATTACTTTGATATTATCATTACTTCTTACCCTAGATAACTCATTAGATTTTATATCTTGATATAAAGAATTATTTTTAAGCACCCTACTACTAGAAGTACGAGTTTCTCTTGCTTCTTCTTCATTTATATCTTTACTATTGTATCTCTCCATTCTAGAATTCATATTATTCACCATTATAATAATAACATAAAACAAGAATTTTTTAAACCATAATTAAAAAAAAGACAAAAATGTCTATAATTTTGTTAACCTCATAGTATTTATATCTTCTACTACTGCATTTATTTGTTCTAAAAAGAAATCTAAATCTTTTATATTAAAAATATGATAATCAAAAAAAGTAGTAGATAAAATGTCTGGTTTTCTAAGTAAAATTTGATTATATGCTGATTCATCATAAGGTCCAGAATATCTCATATTATCTCCAATAACAGACATATCTCTATCTTCTAAATCCAAAACTCTTCCTTGTATTCTTCTTAAATTTTCTTTATCCCCAGAAGATGAAAGCCTTATCCTTATAAGTTCAAACCTAAAAAATTTTGCTAAAAGTTCAAACTTTTTATTATCTCTAAATGTATTTAAATCCGCATCATAAACAAAAGGAACTCGCCCTATTAATAATTTAAGCATTCTTTCTAAATTAATACGTTTAATATAAGATTGTATTCTTAATCTTTCTTCTTCACTATTTAAATCTGAACTCACTGTTTTTAAATATGCATTTCTAACATAATCATTACTTAAAAGAAATACTCCTAATTGTCTTGAAAGTTCTCTTGCTAGTTCCGTTTTACCACTTCCAGGAGCACCTGATAAAGTAATAAGCGGAGGCTTAACATATCTAGTAACTCTTGAAGTATCCATTTCATTTATAAAATTATTTTTCATCAAAACCGCCCAATTACAATTGTACCATATAAGATTATAAAAATCAAATTTACTCATTTTAATTGATTTTACTAGTACAAAATAATATAATTACTATAGGAGGACTAAAATGGAAAAAATTGTAATAAGTGAAGATAGATGTATAGGGTGTGGCCTTTGTGTACACGCTAATCCTGAATATATCGAATTCAATGAAATGGGACAAGCA
>CAOJDZ010000029.1 GCA_948433815.1 uncultured Clostridia bacterium | reverse complement strand
TTTTTATTTCTTCAAAACATTTTATTTACATTGTGTTTTTACACCAAGTATACAAGGTAAAAGAAGTAAAAGATAATTGCTTTCCAATATCATTGAAATCTCATCTTAAGCAGTTCTAATATATATCATCATATCATTTAAATTATATGTAAACTTATTTACATATAATGGTTAGAAGTGTTGTAAAGACAAAAAATAATAAGTATAATTGAAGTATAAAATAAAAAAGAATAACAGGAGGAGTTATATTTATTATGGAAATTAAATTTAGAACAGCGACATTAGAAGATGTAGATAAAATAGTTGATTTATGTAATGATTGCTTTGGAGACAATACAAATAAGGAAGCGGCACGTGCTATATTTGAAAAAACTAAAAATGATCCAAATGTAATTCATGTAATAGGTGAAGTAGAAGGTGTAATAGTCGCACACACAAGAATACAAATAGTAGAAACAATGTTTAAAGGAATGGAAACATTCGCAATTCTAAATCATGTTTGTGTAAGTGGACATTATCGTCGTCATAACATCGCATCTAAAATGTTAGAAATTATCAAAAAAGTATGTAAAGATAAGAACTGTATATCTATAAAATTATGGTCTATGAATTTCAGAGAAGCAGCACATGCTTGTTACCAAAAATTTGGATTTAAAAAAGAAGAATGTGGTTTCTTCCAATTGAATTTATAAAAATAAAGAAGTAGGAGAGGATAGTATGAAAATTGAAAAAGTTTATATAGGAGGATGGTTTCAAAGAACAACACTACAACTTAGTGAAGTTTATGATTTTCTAAGATACAAAACATCAGAATTAGCACTTGATAAAAAGAAACTAGAAAAATTACATGATAATTTAGACTTAGAAAGTGTTGAATTTGGAATAGACTGTCTAGAATTCTTAAAAATAAAAACAAAAAATGGAATTGAAGTAAAATATTTTGAAGATGGTTTAATAGTAATGGGTTATGAAAAAATAAAAGAATACTCATTATTTACAGACTTAGATGATGTCAAAAATTACTATGAAAATAAATTATCGCCAGCTCTTAGTTACTTATTCTGTTTAGGAGCACCTATTCCAAAAGAACTAGCCAACATAGAAACAGTTTATCCTTATTTTATAGTTTTAAATAACGAAACAAAAGAAAATATAGATGAACTTCTAAGTAAAGCAGAAAAACAAAGATATTTTGAATTCTCAAATAACGATTATGACGTATTAAGAGGAGATAAATACTATTTCATCAATAATAAAAATAAAACTATAAGAGAAGTAGAAAGATATATAGAAGAGCAAGTATATATAAGAGAATTTAAAGGTCAACTTCATAGATATTTAAACTTACATAGAATTATTTGGGAAAAAATAGACGCAGTAAAAGAAAATGCTAAAATCTCAGGAAAAGATATAATACATTTAAATACTAAAATAGATGGATATAACAAAACAATTAATTTAATTGATGGACGTATTAATCAAATGAGCACATATTTAAAAACAAGAGAAAAAATAGCCAAAAGCGATGTACATTTAAAAGAATCTCTTGAAATAATAGGATATAGATATGAAACATTAAATAATACTTTATCATACATTCAATATCTTTGGGATATGACTCAAAACTACGTGAAATCTGCCCAATCTTTATTTAAAGACTTACAATCAGATGTAACAGATAAATCTATTAATAACTTAACAATAGTTACATCTATGGGTGTAGGAGCAAGCCTAATAGGACTATTTACAGAGAGCGCACCAACATTTACAATATTTGGAGTTTTATACTTCTTTGCTCTGGCAGTTATAGGTTGGACAGTTAATAAAGTGATGAAAACTATATCTAAAAATAGAATTTATGAAGTTTCTGATATAGAATATGATAAAAATATAAAATAGTTTCTACTAGAAACTTTTTTTTAAAAACAAACAACGAACATTTGATTGACTAAAATAATAACACATGATATATTATTTATGGAAGTGAAATAATGGTAATAGAAAAAATAATAAATACAAAAGATTATATAACTAAAAGTAATTTACCAGCTAGTGATTATGTAATAAATCCTTATGTAGGGTGTAGTCACGCTTGTAAATATTGTTATGCATCATTTATGAAAAGATTTACAGGACATGAAGAAGAGTGGGGAACATTTATAGATGTAAAAATTTGTGATAAACCATTAAATGTAAATAAAATAAAAAATAAAGAAGTCTTTATGTCTTCGGTAACTGACTGTTATAATCCTAGTGAAGAAGAGTATTTAATAACTAGAAAAATACTTGAATCTTTAGTTAATGCTGAATGTAATTTGACTATTTCAACTAAGTCTAGCCTAATATTAAGAGATTTAGATTTATTAAAACAAATAAAAAATTTAACAGTATGTTTATCTATAAATACAGTAGATGAAGATTTTAAAAATGATATGGATAATGCAAGCAGTATAGAAAGTAGAATCGATACATTAAAACAATTGCATGAAAATGGTATAAGAACAGTAGTATTTATGTCTCCAATATTTCCATATATCACAGATTATAAAAAAATAATTGAAAAAACAAAAGAATACACAGATGAATACTGGTTTGAAAACCTAAACCTAAGAGGACCTTATAAAATAACAATTATGAATTATATAAATAAAAAATATCCTCGTCTTTATAAATATTACTATGAAATATATTATAGAAATAATAAAGAATATTGGGTGGAATTAAGTAAAGAAATTAACTCGTTTTGTATAAATAATAATATAAAATATAAAATTTACTTTTTTCATGATGAATTAGTAAAAAAATAACTGTAAAAAACATAATTAATATGTTATCATAACATCTAAGTAGACGTTGAAGGTTAATTAGGAGTAGCTATATGAAAAAGAAAGATATAATTTTATTTAGTCTAGATGATGCAAAATTAAATGAAAAACTATTTACAAGAAAAAATGCTTTTATAAAGCCTGATGGGACATTTTATTTAGCTAAAGGCTATACAGGAAATAACTATTGGCAACAAGTAGAAAGTAGTGCTTTATGGATAGGAAGAAAGATGTATGGAGATACATTTATAGGAGATAATAAAAATCAAGTAACATATCCATTATTTGATAAAAGATCTATATTAATACATTACTATGGATTAGCACTATTTTGCCGTACTGAATTAATAGGTTATAAAGAATTATGTTATACAGATAAAACACAAGTTCCAGATTCAAAAATAAACCAAAAAGAACTTACTGAAGAACAATTAATTACTTTGAGATATTTTTTTGCTTTAAATGAATCACAAAATATTTCTGCTTACAATGGTGAAAAAATAGTAGACGACACAGAAAGTTTACTAAAGTTAGCATTAGAAAGAAAACATTGGAATTCATAAATTTATTTATAATATACGAAAAGAGGTGTTATTATGGGAACTAAAACAGTATATGTGCATAGATTTGAAGTACCATCTTTTATAGATTTTAGAAAAAAGTATTATTACTTTATTTCAATGCTGCTATTTGAACATAAAGACAATGGCTATTATGAAGAATCTATCGAAGTTATTGGATTTACTAAAGAAGAAATGGAAATACTATGTGATTATTATCCTTATAATATTTTTTGTGAAGATAATACTTTAAAAATAACTAATTATAATGAAATTATGCTAGAAGATTTTATTAGAGCATTACCAGAAGAAGAAAGAGAAAGACTTTTTGACCATATTGTTTTATCATCTATAGATAAGTCAGATAATATTAAGGATATGTTTATTAGTATAAGAGAACTTTTATTAAAGTCTTCATTAGTTTTTTCAAAAACTCATTTTGAAACTGTTGATTTTTCTAACTTCTTTGAAGGAAAAGAAAGTCATTTTATAAATGAATACTACTGTTCAAAAGAAGAACAAGATGATTTGCGATTGCAATATAAACTAAAAGGTTAATGTAAAAATTAATCTTTTTTTCTTATAATAAATTTTGTATAATAAAAACATAATGGAGGAACTATGATACTAGATGAATTTGTAAATTTATTTGATAATTCTTGTAACGTTGAAGAAATATTTTCTTGGAAAGAACGACTTTTTCAAAGCGGAATAGTTTCCTTAGAAACATTAAATTCATTTTATAATACAATCAAATCTCAAAATAAAAAAGCATTAGATAGAAGTGACTTAACTAGAGTAATTTCTACATATATTAATACAACTGGAGATGCTTGTGTATTTATAATTATGCTATTAAAAAGATGTCTAATAAAAGATGGGGTAAGTTTAAAACAGATTGATGAGATCACTAAGTTTGCATACAAGCAATCCTTAAATACTAAAGCGAAAATAGAAGCAAGAGAGGAAGAAAATGCCCAAAGAAAAGAAGAAAGATTAAGAAAATTAGAACAAGGATTAGATATGTCTAAAACAAGTGTAAGTTTTGATACGGCAAGATTTTTAATTAGAAATGGAACTTCATATGAAGAGATGAAAGAAAAAGTTCCACTTACTCTTTTTAGTGAGAAAGATATAAATTATATAATTTCTGAATATCGAATAAATACTGACGAACAAAAAGAATTAATAAGTATAGGTAATGTATTAGGATATGATTATGAATTCCATACTAATACTAATGATTTATTGAAATCTTTTCCAAGTTTTTTTGATTCTTCTAGAAACGATACATATCATTTAAGGGCTTTATCTATGCTTGATTTAACAATTGAAGATGGAGTTTCTTTATTAAGAAACAGTTTTGACACTGAACCGTTAAAAATTAAAGAAGCAAGTGAAGGAAAGTATACAATTGGAAGTAATGGTATGCACAGATTCTCTGTGTTAAGAACTCTTTATTTAATAGAAATGATGCATGCTAAAGGTAATATTGAAAAAGAAAAAGAGATACATGAAAAATATAGAATCCCAGCATTAGTCGAAAACATAGACTATATCAAAACTTATTCAAACTATTTATTATCTGTTTTAAATATATCTGACTGGGTAAAAAAAGAATTAGATGAAAACCACAAAATGACTGGAAGAACTATAGTGGAATTAAAAAGTGGAGGCTCTTTAACACTTACAGATGAAGAACTTATTAAATATGTTGGAGAAGTAATAAGAAGAGAAAAAGAAGAGTATTCTATTGATTGGATGTTTAAAAGTAATGATGAATCCTTTTTAGCTTTTCTTTCTCAAGTTGTCCCAGACTTAATGGATAATTATGAATATGGAGGCCCAAAATGTTAAAACTACTAAAAATGAGTGAAGAAGAAAAAGTAAAGTTTAATCTCATTAATAAAAATGAATGTTATATTTTAAAAAAAGAGGATAAAATACTCGGGTTTATAATAATGGATGATTTATATATTTACATTCTAGAAAGTGAACGCTATAATGGATATGGAACTACACTTTTTAAATATTTATTAAAAAAACTAAAAGAAAAAAATATAAAAGACTTTGAAACTTTAATTCCCATTAATAACATAATAATGAGAAGAATAATAGAAAATAACAAAGGAATAGAAGTATCTAGAAAAGAAAGTGTAGTAAAATATATTTGTTACATAGAATAGGAGCGAGGCATGCAAAACTTAGAAAAATTATTATTAAGAGGTTATACCATATATATAAATAGTATGGATGGAATAATTACAGGCACTGGAATAAAATGTACAGAATATAAAGGAACTAGTTTATCTTCCTTAAGTGATTATGACATAAAATATTTAACTATTAATTATCCATCTATAATAAAAATATTAAAAAAAGGTTCTTTACTTCAAATTTATAGAATGGTTAACTTTAGCTATAGACTAACTTTAGGAAATGAAGTAGGAGAAGATCCTTACACTGAAACACAAGCATTTGAAGTATTAGAAGATCTTAGTTCTCATAGTTTAAATGAAGGATTAAGATATTTAGAAACAGAATCTATAGAATTATTACAATCTAAAGGAAATAAATCTTTAAATAAAATGTATAGACTATATGGTAAAGATAAATATGATACTTATAAATAAGATTCTAAAAAAACATTAAGGTGAATTAAATGGCAAAATTATCAAATCTTATCACTATGATAGAATTATTAAAAACAGGAAGAAAATATAGTATTAAAGAATTAGGAGAAAGATTAGAAGTATCCGAAAGAACTATTAGAGAATATAAACTTTTCCTAGAAGAAGCAGGAATATATGTAGATACTATAAGAGGTCCTTATGGAGGATACATTTTAAGGCAAGAAGTTAATTTACCAAGAATAACTTTTACTGAATCAGATATGGAAGTTCTTAAAAAATCAATTACATTTATAAAAAATGAAGAAACAAGAGAAAACATTATTAATTTAACAAATAAAATAAATGCTAATATCTTAAGTGAAGAAAACAAAAATAGTAAACTCATAGCAAATGATAAAGAACTAATAGTATATAACGCTATAAGTAAGGCTTTAAAGCATAACTTTAAATTAAAAATAAAATATTACAATTTAAAGCACGGAGAATCTATAAGAACAATTTATCCTTTAGGTCTATACCTATTTCAAGATGATTGGTGGTGTTCATCTTACTGGGAAGAAAAAGATGACATGAGACAATTTCATTTAAAAAGAATTTTAGAAGCTGAAATACTTGAAGAAAAATTTGACCCTAAAAAAATTAATGTAAAATTTTAATACCGACCATATACCGCCTATACAGGTGGTATTATTTTGTTAGAAAGTTTTAAGAGGTCAAATTATGGAATTTATTTATAAAACAGATAAATTAAGTTATCAAAAAATAATAAAAAAATATAAAAAGATAAAAATAGAATATAAGAAAGAAAAGGCGAAACTTCAAATTAAATATAATTATGCTTTAATAGATTACAATTATATAAATTATGAAAAAATACTTTATCAAAAAAATAAACTAGATTTAAAGTACATAAAAAAGGTTATAAAAATATTTAAACCAATTTTAAAAAATAAAGTTACTATTTTTTTACATGGAAGTTATGCAAGAAATCTAAATAGATGGAACAGTGACATTGATCTAAACATACTATACAAAAATGAACTAAAAGATAAATTTTTAGTAGTAGAAGAACTAATACAAGTTTTACTATATAAATTATTTGATTTTTCTGGTAGAGATAAAATACATAATGTAATGATATATTATCCGTTATACAATAATAAAAAATATAAAATAAAAGAAGATAATCACAATATTATATGGAATAATAATGAGTTTAAATTTAAATGTAG
>CAOJDZ010000028.1 GCA_948433815.1 uncultured Clostridia bacterium | reverse complement strand
GTCCAAAGAGTGGATACAAGTATTCAAGTAATAATTGTGGAGGAACAGTATCAGGAAACACAATGACAATACCAAACATAACAGCAGCAAAGAGTTGTACAGTTACATTTGTATGGGAAACAATGACTTTAAAAGACAAACTTTTAGCGGACAACCCAACGATCCTAACAAGAACAGATTTCTCAACTGTGTTCACAAGCAATAATACAGGAACACTATATAAAGCAAATGGAAACTTAACCGAAGATGGAAAAGACGTATATTATTTTGCAGGAAACGCACAAAATAATTGGGTAAAATTTGGAAAAGATCAAGATGGAGCAGACCTTTATTGGAGAATAATTCGTACAA
Source organism: uncultured Clostridia bacterium (assembly GCA_948433815.1). Taxonomy (GTDB): domain Bacteria; phylum Bacillota_I; class Bacilli_A; order RF39; family UBA660; genus MGBC139354. Next base: position 7,024 of record CAOJDZ010000028.1, on the reverse strand, counting down.
ACGAAGACGGAGGAGTAAGACTATTATATATAGGCCCAGATAAAGCAACAACCAATGCCTTCATAAAAATAGATGGAATATATATGAGTGGAGGAAGTAATACAACAGGAATATATAATGAAACAAGTAATAATACGATGTATGTAGGATATATGTATGGAAGTACAGGAAGTCTAGCAAATAATAGAAATAACACAACAAGCGCACCAATAAAAACAGTAACAGATAATTGGTACAGTAAAACAATAAATACAAAAACAGATGGAACATATACATATGACAAATACGTAAGCAAGACAGCAATCTATTGTAATGATAGAAGTGGAGATGGATATGCAGCAAGTGGAACAATGTACTATGGAGCATATAGAAGATTAATAGATAATAAAAAACCATCATATAAATGTGGAAGCAATCCAAATGGAACGCTATATGGAGATAATAGTAATCTAGATAAGTTCACAAAATCAACAAGTACAGGAAATCGAAAACTAACATATCCAATCGCCCAAATAACCGCAGATGAAATTTCGTTCGCAGGTGGAGTATATGGAAAAAATGCCTCAACATGGTATTACTACAACTCCGCAGGAGGAAGTGCAGTAGGCGATGATTACTGGTGGACAATGAGTCCATATAGTTTCTTTAAACTCACCATGTACCCATATGTATTTTCTGTAAATGGCACTAGTGATATAGGACGATTGAACTATTCGATTGTCAGTAGTTCAAATATCGGTGTTCGTCCAGTACTATCTCTGAAATCTTGCGTACTCGCATCTGGAGGAAATGGATCAAGCAGTAACCCATATACAGTAAGTTTAAATAATGCTTGTAGTTTAGCTAAAAATTAAAAAATAAAATCATAAAACTTTAGGAGTGAATTATTCACTCTTTTTTGTTATAATTCAATTAGGTGATAACTTATGATATATGTTCTATATGGAGAAAATGAGACAGAACTCAATAAATTTATAGATTCTTTGCAAAAAGAAAACAGCATTGAAGATAAAGTTACATATAACTATAAAGACACAAGTATAGATGACGTATTAGAAGAAGCAAGTTACAGTGATTTATTTGGCACAAAAAAACTAATAATATTAAATGATTCAGATTTCTTAACAAGTAAAAGCACTTTAGAACATAAGGGGTTAGATAACTACATAAATTCACCCAATCCAAACACTATATTAATATTTAAAACAATAATAGATAAATTAGATGAAAGAAAAAAACTAGTTAAAACTTTAAAAGAAAAAAGTAAAGTTATTGAATTTAAACTACCTGATGAAAAGAATATAGAAGTATACATAAAGGACTATTATAAAAACTTAGAATATAAAATAACTAATGATGCAGTAAATGAAATAAAAAATAGATTAAAATCTAACCCAAAAGTATTAGATACAGAATTAAATAAACTTGCCTTATACAAATATGAAGACAAAAATATAACTATAACTGACGTAATTAAAGTTATAACAAAATATGAAGAAAACAATATATTTAAATTAGTAGATGCTGTCATAAAAAAAGATAAAAGTACTATATTTACTCTATATAAGGAATTAATAGAAAATAAAGAAGAACCTACAGTGATTTTAGTATTACTTGCTAACCAATTTAGACTTATGTATCAAGCTAATGTTCTTGCTAACTCAGGACTAGACAAATATAAAATTGGCACATTTCTAAAAGAACATCATTATAGAGTAGGATTAGCCCTAGATAACAGCAGAATCATAGAACAAAATGAATTAATAAAATATCTTAAACGTCTTGCCGAAATAGATATAGAAATAAAAACTGGTTTAACAGATAAAACCAAAGCATTAGAAACTTTCTTCTTAGAATTATAACCCACATAATTTATCATTTACATTTTTGAAATTCATGGTATTATATAAAACTAAGAAAGGCAAGAGTTATTATAACTCAAAAAATATAAATAGAAAGGATCAATCAAATAGATTAATAATTTCTATAAGATTGATTATACGAGGAAAATAAAATTAATGGCAATACCAAATTTAATAGAATTAACAAAAAGTAAAGAATACGAAGAAAAAATAAATAAAAAATACTTAGAAGACCAAGAATGGGATAAAGCATTTCTTACATATTACAATTTTTTAATAACAGATTTTGTACAATTTATAAAAGACACTCAAGAAAAAATTGAACAAGGCAAAATACCAAATTATCGAGCAGAAGATTTAGGTAACACAGAGTTAAAAATACCTGTAACTAAAAAATATTGGAAAGAAATAACAAACCTTATTACCGAAAATGGTTTAGGAAAAGGAAGATGTTATTCTAAACCCTATATGGGAATAGTTACTTTCCATGGAACATCTTTACATAAACTTTCAATAGATTTTTATAATGAACTTCAAAGAATAGAAAGAATTTTAAAATCTCCAGAAAAGATGAAAAAAGAATTAGAGAGTTTTGTAGAAAATAATGCAAAATGGCTTGAAAAGAAAAAAACTGAAAATATAAAAAAAAGTGTATTTAGTATAATTGAAGATGAACATTATGAATTATATTTTCTATTTTTAAAAGAATTTTACAAAGCCATAACTTTATACCAAGAAACGGAAAAAGCTAAAAGAGGAGAAATATTAACTATACCTTTTAATTATAAATCTACTAATATATTAAGAGATACTTGCATTAATAATTTCTTAAGTTTTTACGAAATAGGATATATTAACAACAACGGTGCTGGTGAGTTCCATGGAACAATTGAAGAATTCCGCACAGCATACTTCCAAGAAATGCAAAGACTAGAACATCTAGGAGCTAAAAAAACTTTAAAACTTAATTAATAAATTAGAAACTAAGTAATTCGTTCCTTTTTAATTACCTTCAAATTTATGTTTATGTATAAAAAAAGTACAAACCAAAAATAACTAAAAATTTTTAAAAAAATAAGTGGACATTACAGACTAAAAAACTTATAATAAAAAGTCATATGGAGGTGACAAACGTGATCAAAAATAACTTACCTGTATTACTATTAAAAGGTCTCGTACTGTTACCTTATGGAGAATCAAGAATAGAACTAAATAACGACATAACAAAGAAAATAATAGATATATCTAAACTCTATCATAATAACGAAATACTAATCGTAACACCAATAAACGACTTAGAAGAAACGCCTGACACTGGAGACTTACCAAGAATAGGTGTAATCGCAAAAATCACAAGTAGAATAGACTTACCTAACGGAAACACAAGAATAGTTTTAAGAGGCGAAAAAAGAGTCAAAGTATTAAGTTATGTTAATTATTCAAATGAAAAAGATATACTAGAAAGTATAGTTGTAACAATTAAAGATGAAGAATATCATGAAGTAGAAGAAACAGCACTTTTAAGAAAACTGATAAGTGAACTAAATAGATACATTAGTTTAAATCCCTTAATATCAAATTCAATAATAAATCAAATTAAAGGAATATTAGACCTAGATAAATTAACTGATTGCATAACAAATTTTCTCACACTAAATTTTGAAAAAAAACTTATTTTAATGTTAGACACAAGTAGAGTATCACGTGCTAAAAAATTAATAACCGAAATAAATATAGAACTTGAAATACTAGAACTTGAAAATAGAATAGAACAAAATCTAAATCGCAATATTGATGAAATGCAAAAAGAAATGATTCTAAAAGAAAAAATAAAAGCGATAAAAGAAGAACTTGGTGAAGAAGATACTAAAACTGAATACATTAACAAAATAAATGAAAAAACCAAAGATAAAATTATTCCATCACATATACAGGATAGAATTAAAAATGAACTTACTAGATATGAAAACACACCAGAAAACAGCCCAGAAATAGGAGTAATAACTACTTATTTAGATTATCTAACTTCTATCCCTTTTGGAATAAAAACTAAAGATGAAACAAACCTTAAAACTATAAAAGAGAGTCTTAATAAAAAACACTTTGGATCAAACGAAGTAAAGAAAAGAATAATAGAATATGTCGCTGTTAAAGAAAATAACGAATTTTCTTCTAGTCCAATAATATGTTTAGTAGGCCCACCAGGAGTAGGAAAAACCTCACTCGCAGAAAACATCGCTTCTTCCCTTAAGAAAAACTTTGTAAAAATAAGTCTAGGAGGAATAAACGATCCAGCTGAATTAATCGGGCACAAAAAAACATATATAGGAAGTAGCCCAGGAAAAATTATAAACGCAGTAATCAAAGCCAAAAGTGAAAATCCAGTAATTTTACTAGATGAAATAGACAAGTTATCAAAAGACTACAAAGGAGACCCAACAAGTGCACTTTTAGATTTATTAGACATCAATGGTTCAAAAGAGTTCACAGATGCTTACATAGAAGAACCAATAGACTTAAGCGGCGTAACTTGGATAATAACCGCTAATGATGCTTCATTAATTCCTTATGTACTTTTAGATAGATTAGAAATTATAAATATAGATTCATATTTAAACTATGAAAAAATAAAAATCGCAAGTAACTACTTAATTCCAAATGCTAAAGAAAATCATAAATTAGAAAATATAACTATAACTGAAAATGCTTTAGAAAAAATAATTAACGATTACACTAAAGAAAGTGGAGTTAGAGAACTTAGCAGACTAATAAATAAAATATTTAGAAAAATATTAGTAGAAACTAAACTAAATAATATTTCTCCAAATATAAAAATTGATACAAACTTGATTAAAAAATATCTAGGTGAAGAAAAATACTTAAAAGAAACTAGTAAAGAACAAAGAGTAGGTTTCATGTTAGGTATCGCTTATACTCCATTTGGTGGTGAAGTTCTCGAACTAGAAGTAACAAGCTATAAAGGAAAAACAGAATTCATAACATCAGGCCATCTAGGTGACACTTTAGAAGAAAGCATAAAAATATCTTTAAGTTATATAAAATCCAATTTAAAAAGATTTAATTTGACTATAGACGATTTAAGTAGTACAATACACTTGAACTTTAGGGAAGGCAGTGTACCAAAAGATGGTCCATCCGCGGGTATTCTTATAACTACAACAATACTTAGTTACCTCCTAAAGAAACCAGTCGGAAGAAATATATCAATGACTGGAGAAATAACCCTGCTTGGTGACATAACACCTATAGGTGGTTTAAGAGAAAAATCTATGGCCGCTATTAAAGAAGGGATAGATACTATTTACTTATCTAAAAGAAACAAAAGAGAAGTAAGTCTACTAGATAAAGAAATAAAAGATAAAATTAACTTTATATTAGTAGATAATTATATTGAAATATATAAAGATTTATTTGAAAGAAGGTGATTCTATTGGCAAATAGAATGAGTCTAATTGAAAAACTATACAAAAACGAAATAAAAGCGTACAGATATGAATTATATAGAGGTTCAACAGGCGAAACACATATAAGAACTTGGATAATACTTGATGACGATTTTGATACAAGATTAAAAGTTGACGAACTAGGTATATATTCAGAAGAAACCATAGAAGAACTAAAAAGAAATGGCTATAAGCCACTAACAGATGAATCTACACTACAATTAAAAAAAGTAGCATAAAATAAACACTCCTTCATAAATTTAGATAGAAAGGAGTGTTTTATATTGAATAATGTAATAGAATTTAAAAAAGACTGTATTATGAAAACCATGGTAGCAGAAATAACAGACATATCTTTAACACACGATTATAAAATATTAGATGATGTAGTTGATGGATACTTTGACATAAGTGGAGAATACAAAGTAACCGCTGCATCTATGCAAAAAGAAGAATTTATGTACACTATACCATTCTCAATCGCACTTTCTAGTCTAATTGACAAAGAAACAATAAACATAACTATAAAAGACTTCACATATGAAGTAGAAAAAGACATATTACACTTAAAAATGTCTTTAAATATGGATTACAAAGAGATTGAAATGCCTGAGGCTGTAGAAGAAGAAATAATAGATGAGGGGAGCGAAATGGAATCAGTAGAAGATATACTTAACAGTTTAGAAGAACCTGAAGAAAATACTACTTTCCACAATGAACTTATGATGAGTGAAACAGAAACTTTAGAAGAAAAACATGAAGAACAAGAAATAGATATTATAGACAAAAAAGAAGCAGAAGAAAGTTTAGAAGTAGTTATAAATGATATGAAAGAAGAAGAAAGTTATTCTAAATACAAAGTTTACATAATGCGTTCTGAAGACACAATAGAATCAGTCGCAATAAAATATAATGTAACTTTAGATGATTTAAAAGAGTACAATAATTTAGAAAATATTAATATTGGAGATAAAATAGTAATACCATTTATTAATAATATTAATGATGAAAATTAAAAAAATAAGAATTAAAGGCAAAGCAAAAATATTAGAAACAGACGAAGAAAAATTAGTTATAAAACCCAAGAAGAAAGACTTACAAAGTCTTTTTGATTATCTAAGTAAAAGAGACTTTAATAGTTTTCCCACAATATTAGATAGTACTAAAGATGAAATAAGATATAAATATTATGAAGAAAATCCCATATTTAATGAAGACTCTATAATAGATGAAGAATTAATAAGAGAAGTAAGTAATTTACATTATAAAACCACATACTTTAAAAATATAAGTAGAAAAAAATATAAAGAAATTTACAACAAACTAATAGATAATATCGATTACTTAAAGGATTATTATAGTAACCTAATAAAAAAAATAGATGGAGAAATATATATGTCTCCAAGTAACTACTTACTCGCAAGAAACTACACAATAATAAATTCAAACTTACTCTACATAGAAAAAGAGCTAAACGCTTGGTATAATTTAGTAAAAGATAAAACTAAAGAAAGAGTATCTATAATTCATAATAACTTAAAAAAAGATAACTTTATCAGGGGAGAAAAAAACATACTTACAAGTTGGGATAATTTTTTGGTTGATACACCCATTCTTGATATATATAAACTCTATAAAAATGAGTATAAAAAAATGGATTTTGCTTCACTATTAAAAATATATAATGAGACTTATCCA
>CAOJDZ010000027.1 GCA_948433815.1 uncultured Clostridia bacterium | reverse complement strand
TAAGAAGTCTATCTATAAATCCACTTTTAAAAGATAATTTATCTTTAATAAAATAAGCAATTCTACTTATTGGTGTTATTAAGATTGTATCAAATATACTCCATATACCACCTAATAATCCTTTTTTAGAAGAATTAGTTTTCCCTTGTTTCTTCACTTGAGAACACCTCCTCTTCTTCCACTTCTTCATCAGCATCAAAGAATGTCTCTTTCTTTGGTTGTAGCGCTTCTATTAATAACATTCTAGCATCTTCAAGAGTCAAATTATAATTTAATTCTTGATTTATTGCTATACTTACTCTTCCTGTTTCTTCACTTACACATATTGCAATCGCATCACTAGTCTCTGAAATTCCAAGTGCCGCTCTATGCCTTGTACCGAGTCTCTTTGAAATATTAGAGTTCATACTTGTAGGTAACACACTGCCTGCACATGTAACTCTGTCTCCCTGTAAAATAACCGCACCATCATGAAGTGGATTATTAGGAAAGAATATAGATATAAGAAGTTCACTACTTAAGTCAGCATATAATTTATGAGCTGGCTCAATATATTGACTTAAAGCATAATCTCTTTCAATTACTATTAATGCTCCTATTCTATTTCTTTTCATATATTCAACCGATTGCATTATCTCATAAACAACTTTTTCTCTTTCATCAACAGTCAAAACTTTATGCCTTCCTAAAAGTTGACTCCTACCTAAACTTTCTAGAACATTTCTAATCTCTGGTTGAAATAAAACAATTAGTGCAAGTGGAGCCCAGTCTATAATGTATTCAAGTAAAACTCCAACTGTATTTAAATCTAGCCACTCACTTAAAAACTTAAGAAAAACAACTATTAAAATCCCCTTGAAAATCAATGTCAATTTAACATTATTCTTAATATATTTTAGCATATAATAAAGTATAAACCAAAGTATTGCTACATCCAAAACTTTAGTAAATATGCTATAAATTTGTGATAAAGTCACTTTTATGACCTCCTAACTTATACAACAATTATAATATAAAAAAGATATATTTACTATATCTTTTTTTAGTATTAACACTATATTTACGGTCTAATTAAAGTCCTTAAATATATCGTTGTTTTCTGTAGTTTCCGTATTTTCTTGAACTATTTTTACTTCTGTTGGTTCTGCCATATTTAAATTAGATCCCTGCTCATAACTAACAGGATTCCCTATAGTTGCTGACATTCCTGAATTATTAGGTTCTACAGTTCCCATAGTAACTTCTTCTTCTTGAATATCACTTATAGGAGCTGGTGCAGGTTTTGGTGTATCTACTGGCATATCTATAGGTCCACTATAAAATTCTATTGAAGATGGTCTAGGCGTTTCTTCACTCGCAAGAGGAATATCGTTGATCTCCATAGTATCTTCTACAGATTCTTGAGTATTTCCTAAAGTAGCGTCTCCGCCCATATTTACAGTATTTCCAACAACTTGAACTGGTTCATCCATTTTCACAGGTTCGTTTACTACTGGACTAACTGTTTCTTCTGTTTGTACCTCAGTTTTAGTTGTATTAACACTTTCTTCTATACTTTCTCCCTTAAATTCATTTTTTTGTTTCTTTCTTGATTCAATGATAAAACCTATTAAAGCAAAACATAATATACCAGCGGCTACAAAGAACCAGATATAATTGTCTGCCAAGAAATTCATCACACTTTCCATGATTCGTCCTCCTTACTATTATACATTGTAACAAACAACGTAGATTTTTTCAATATTAATATATTTTATTCTTCACCTTCAGTATTATTACTATTACCTGTTATATCTAAACTTCTATCTGTTGGTTGTATATGTACCCAAGTATTTCCATCATTTAATTCAATTTCTTTACCTGTAGACTTATATTTATAAACAGTTTGTGCACTTCTACTTGTTTTCTCCCAAGTAATAGGTACCGCATAACCATTTGTAATATAATATCCTTCGCCACTTCCAACATTATCTAATCTTTGTCTTCCATAACTATCAATAGATTTATTATTAACTTTATATGTAATAATATTTTTTGCACTATATTGTTCTCCAGTAACAGCATCTACATGACTTTTGCCACTCATACTTCTTAAATAAACTTTATTAGTTTCATCATATACATAACTTGTTGTATGATATCTAGAATAATCAATAATTACATTATCCGCTTTTATAGCACCTTCTTGATCATTTACATTAACTGGATCTACATTATATTTAAATACCATATCTTTAGTGGTTTTCTCTTCTAGTCCTAAATCACTAATAGCGTCTTTTATCATACTCATTTTAGTGAATCCTGTATGCTCATAAGTTTTGTTAGCACTTCTATCTCTAAAGAAATATCTTCCTTCATAAGTCATACCATCAATATGATCAATTCCTAAACTTCTAATATCAGAATATGCTTGATCACTTCCACCCCAATGTACATAAATTGCATCATTTTCTAAAGCATAATCTAAATAATAAGGTCTACTACTTCTAACTGAACCAATTTTTTCAACATCACTAACATCTTTAAATAGTGCCATAATTCTAGTTATTCCACCTTCTGCGACTATTTCATAATTTAAAAATGATTTCTGTAGTCCAGCATGAGGCCAAGCAGCATGATTATTATTTATCATAACAGCAACTGGTCTAGTCTTGCTATCTTCATCAAATATCTTTAACTTTTTAACTTCTGGTTTATTATCATCTTTTCTATCAGTAGAATCATCTTTACCTAAAAATTTCATAGCGGCAACTGCACCTACTGCTATAACTAAAAGAAATACTACTAATATAACAAAATTCTTATTTAATTTTCTTCTTCTCATACATACCTACTTTCTATGATATAAGTATAAAACGAAATACAAAATTTTTAAATATTTTCTTTATTTATATGTGTAAAGTTTGTGAAAAGAAAAAGAGTAAAACTATTTACTCCAGTCTTCATTAGGATCATGCCCATTTTCTTTTTCCCACTTTATATGATTATCTCTCGCATTCTTAACCGCAAGAGAACCATTATTACCAGTAGCTGACGCACCTTCAGTTACCACAAAAAAAGGTAAATTATATTTTTCTGCTAATTCTCTTACTTCTTTACAAAACTCTCTAGCATGTTCTATTTTCTCTTTATTCATTTTATACCTCTTTAATTATATTATTTATATATCAAAAAAATTCGTACTAATTTAAATATGGTGGAGATGACGGGTATCGAGCCCGTGTCCAAAACATTCAACATATAGACGTGTACAAGTTTAGTTGGTTTAATATTTTCGAAAAATACATATTGAGAGCCAACATCAAAGTATTTTTCTAAGTTTAATTAAAGTTCGTTACACACCTTAAACAAATATATAATATAGTTCGCTTTTATGAGTCCAACATCTCCTCTCACGAACAAAGAGAAGGTTGAACTGATACCTCTTACCTAACTAGGCAAAAGCAGGCATCATATTATAGTTATCGTTTCCGATTATTTAAATTGTTGGATTTATAGTATCCCTACTACCTGCGTCCATACACCAAATTGTCCTGTCGAAACAATTCATCCCCATGTAACAAAATTATAACAAAATAAAAAGATAAAGTCAAACATAATCGTATTTAATTAGTTACCTTTATCTTTTGTATTTAAATTTTGATAATATTCAACAATACCTTTATTATAATAAGAAATTATTCCTTCTGGTAAAATAATAGTTCTTTCAATTCCCAAATTATCTACAAAACTAGGATTATGAGATACAACTATCATAGTACCAGTATAATCTTTAAAAACATTAGCGATTAATTCCTGAGTATCAGGGTCTAAATGGTTAGTTGGTTCATCTAAAACTAAAAAGTTAAAACCACCCACTGAAAGTTTAGCAAGTGCTACACGTGCTCTTTCTCCAGGAGACAAAACACCTACTTTTTTAAATACTTCATCTCCAAAAAATAAAAATCTTCCTAAAACATTTCTTAATTTCTTTATAGAAATATTTAAATCCTTAAAATTATCTATAATGCTAAGATCTAAATTAAGACCATCAAGTTCCTGAGCATAATAGCCTATATCAGTCTTATTATGAATATTAATATTTCCCTCTTCTGGAACTAAACTTCCAACTATAAGTTTTAAAAGAGTAGACTTACCAACACCATTTTCACCTACTACTAAAAACTTTTCTCCTTTATACAAACTAAAACTTAAATCTTCTAATAGAAATTTCCCATTTGTATCATACCTAAAACTTAAATCTTTTACTTCTATAGGAATATTAGCACTCTCCCTATTAATTTCCATATCAAATTTAACATGTTTATCGGGTACTACTATCTCAATTTTTTCCTTTAATAATTTCTCTAACTTTTTCTCTCTATCTTGAGCCATTCTTTTTCTCTTTCCGGATGAATTAGAATATAAAAGAACAATATCTCTTAATTTTTTTACTTCTTTCTCTTGCATCTCGGCTTGCCTAATAAGATTTTCTTCTTGTTCACTTTTAATTTTTTTAAAATAACTATAGTTTCCATCAAATAATTCCAATTTCCCAAAACGTTTATCTAAAAACAACGTTTTACTAGTAACTTCATTAAGAAAATCAATATCATGCGAAATAACAAAAACAGAACCTTTATAATTTTTTAAATAATTAATTATATAATCTCTACTTTCTTGATCTAAATGGTTAGTTGGTTCATCTAAAAGTATTATTTCTGGCTTTGAATATAAAAGTCTAACAAAAGCAACTTTAGACTTTTGTCCTCCAGAAAGTTCTGAAAGTTTTTTACTTAACATGCTCTCTTCTATATGAACACCATCTATTAATTTTAAAAGAATCGAATCAGCATTATATTGATCAAAATAATCTAATTTTTCTTGAACTTCATTTATTTCATTAAATATCAAATTTTGACTTCTAGAATTTTCTTCTAATTCTTTATATAAACTTTCTAACTTTTTATTTAATTCATCTATTGGTCTACCTGAAAGTAAATAATCGAATACTTCCATTTCCATATCAACACCAGTGTCACTTATAACTTGAGGAAGAGAGTCTATTCTAGTATTTTTTTTAAAAATAATTTTGCCATAATCAGGACTAATAATACCTAACATAACTTTAAAAAGCGTAGTCTTTCCAGCACCATTAACACCAACTATTCCAATTTTTTCATCATCAGGTAAAATCATACTAACATCATTAAAAATAGTTTGATTTCCAAATGTTACAGTTAAATTTTTAATGCGCATATAATTCACCTCTTTTTGTTTATCTAATATCCACCATTTAATACTTTCTACCATCAATTTTATTCTTCTTCGTTTATTATAACTACTTTAACAATAACTAAATTATACTATAGTATAAAATTAAATTGATCTCTTAAGACTCAAAAGTTTCATTAATGTATTTCTATCTTCACTTGTAAATGACCCAAGAAATTTTTGAAATAAACTATCAAAAGCATCATACTCAGTACATGTAAAACAGTCTCCAAGATAAACTTCTACAGAATCTTTAGAATCTAAAAATGACGCACCTTTACAAAATGTTAATGTTATTTCATCCTCTTCTCTTTCTATGCTCATCCAATTAGGACAAAAACCGCTACTATCAAAAACTTTACTTAAAGATAAATCATAAAATTCACTTAATGCTTCATAAAGGCCTTCGTTATCTTCAGGTTTAATACTCATTTTAAATCTACCTGTTGTTGAAGCATTTCTATCCCACATACCTGTACAAAAATTATAGTAATTATCAGCTTCTGTTTCCGTATTTAAAAGCCATACAAATCTTACTATTTTTCCATTTTCATCACGCTCAATTATATAGAAACCTTCTCCTCCATCAATAAAACATCCACAAGAAACAATATCTATATCTTTTCCAAGATCTTCTCTAAATTGATGACTTTTACAAACAAGATTTTCATCATTGCAGAACCCTATATCACAAGAAAAATCTTTTAGTTCAGTTTCTCCCCACATACAATTTTCACATTTTCTTTCCATACCAAAACCAACTCCAGAAATTTATTTTAACTTAAGTATATTTTCTATTAATTGTCTCGTATCAACATCATTTAAAGAAACACTTGATAAATCTTTATAAAACCTTTGAAAAGCAAGATAATTTTCAGATGAATATTCATCTCCTAAACTAATATCAATGAATTTAGAACATACTTCTTTACCTTTATAAACACTTTTACCAAGAATTAAAGCAGTTGCAAGACCATATTTTACAACCAAATGATTTTCTCCTTGATTAACAGGGTCTACTGTATAAGCAACACTTCCATCTAAATTACATCCTAAATTTATTATGCTTTCTGAAAGTGCACTTTCTTTTTCACCAATTATAAATTCCAAATATCTAAATTCTTGATTAGAATTATCTCTAGAGCCACTTTCATATCCTCTTATAAAAAATCTAGGAAAGCCCATTTCGCCAGACTGATAAAATTTTAACCACTGCTTTATTTCTCCATCTACTTCTTTAATAATAAAATATCCTTCCCCTAAATAACTATCATCATAAACTACACTAATAGTTTCTTTTCCTCTCATTTTAAAAACCTCCTAAAATTATTTTTCATCTATTAATTCTTAAGTTTATTTATTTGTCTTTGTAAAAGAACACACAAACTATTAATTTTACTATCAGAAATATGAGTAATATTTTGATATTTATGAAGTAAATCATCATACCATTCTGGCAAATCTTCAAGTAAACTAACATCAATCCTTTTTATATCTTTTACTACTTTTATTATTTCATCAAAAGGTTTAATTTGATAAAAAAACCTTCCATGACCGACTATCATTACTTCATCTTCTCCGTAATATGGAATATTTAAACTCATTCCATTATCAAATATAGGTGCAACGTCAAGCCAATTTAAATTATTTACATCTCTAATTATACCAAAATTATTTAAATGTCTATCCTCATTCATTATAAGAAAATCTAATATAAACATATTTTCAACCTTTATTCGAGCATCTTTAATACCTTCTAATTCTAACTTTCTTATATATTCTTCATAATCTTCTAAACTATCATATCTTTTCATATCATTTTTTATTTGATTACATGTTATAAGTTCTGTATCTTTAGTAATAAAACAAGGACACTTTGATACTACCATATCTCTATAAATATCAAGTGTATATTGCACACACTTAAAACCTAAACGATTACATATTTCAGTTGCTAAAACCTCATTAAAAGGTTGTAATACTTCATTTTTATATCCACCTTTTAGTAAATATCTAATACCATCTTGAATTATCCAAGCCTTTTTTAACATTCCATCTGTCGTATTATTAGGAGTTCTTAAAGATGTTTCCCTTTTTATAGTTTTACTATTTAATGATAAAGATGCTTCTAAAAATTCAGAATAATCAAAATCATTATCAAAAAAATTAATATCATTATATTTTATTTCGCTATTATATGGCTTTATCCAATATTGATCTGATAATGAAAGTCCAAATGCTTTATCTAATAATTCGGTAGGAGTAACTACATTAAGTCTATGAAGTAATAAATCTAGT
>CAOJDZ010000026.1 GCA_948433815.1 uncultured Clostridia bacterium | reverse complement strand
AGAAGGATTTATTAAAAGAACAACAAGAGGAAGACAAGTAACTGATAAAACTTATGAATATTTAGGAATCGAAAAATAAGGAGAATTAATATGAGTGAAAAAGAAGAATTATTATTTTTATTAAATCACATGGAAAGAATGATGAGAGCAAACCCTAGTGGATTTATGCAGGATGAAAAAACCAAAGAGATGTTAGCTAGATTTAATAGTCTCTCTTCAGTAGCACCAACTTTAGGATTAACTAGTGAAGAGCAAAAAGAAGCTAATGAGAAATGGCAAACTTTAAGTAAACTTATAGAAAATTATAATAAAAAATTAGAAATAGAAAGGGCAAAATCCCCGCAAGAAACACTTTTAGACACATTAAGAGAAATAAAAGCATCTTGGGATAGTTCTAAAATGGATGTTAAAAGAGAACTTGTAAAAAAAGCCGCTTCATTGCAAATACAGCATAGCATAATAGATAACATGACTCCTGATGAAAGAGAAGTTTATTATGACTTAATGGGAGAAATAAAAGGAATGGCCGAAGTTGAAAAGATACCTTACGAAGACTTTATGGAAGAAGTAAAAAAAGCAAAATTCTAATAACAAAAAAACAGAACTTATCTAAACAGTTCTGTTTTAAATTTCGTAATATTTTCATTCATTATATCCAAATAACCAACACCATTTTTTCTTTGCTCGTCAGTTAAAGTATACATAGTATCAATTTCAAGTTTTTCTAAATTATTAGAAGAAATAAAATTTTCCATGTCTTCTGTAATAGGTTTACCTTTCATAGTATAAACATACTTAATATCTCCTGAAGAAATTAACTTTCTAGCATCATTATAAGATTTTGTAACATTTGAATTATTAGGATCTAATGAAACAATATTAATATTGTATTTTGTTAAATAACCAAATGCGTCATCTGTAACTAAAATAGTATGTCTAGAAGCATTTTTACCCATCATAGTCAAATCAACATCAAGTTCACTAATTTTAATCTTCAAATCATTATATAGTTTTTCTATCTTTTCCTGATTATATATATTTTTTTCATAATCCTTTAAAGTGCTTTTAATATTTCTAGCTATCATTAAATAGTTTGATGGATCTAACCAAAGTTCTTCAACACCAACTGAATAATTAACACCCTT
This sequence comes from uncultured Clostridia bacterium, assembly GCA_948433815.1. Taxonomy (GTDB): domain Bacteria; phylum Bacillota_I; class Bacilli_A; order RF39; family UBA660; genus MGBC139354. Next base: position 6,502 of record CAOJDZ010000026.1, on the reverse strand, counting down.
AGTCGCATCTATAATTCTTAAGTCAGAATTAGAGTTTAAAAAAGTAACCGCTAAATTAACCTCATTAGTAACACCTGCATAAATAAATACATCTCCGTTAGAAAAAATATCTTTCTGCTTATCTGTAAGTTCATAAGTATTAATATCAACCCCACTAGGATAAATATTACTTATATTACTAAAATCAGAATACATATACTTTGTCGCAAACTCAATAGGATAAAGTGTAGCATATGTCTTAATATCTAATTCATCCTTATTCCCCAAACACCCTGTCAATAAAAATAAACTTAAAAAAATAATCAATAACTTTTTCATTTGTTCTCCTTAATAGGAACCATATCAATTCCTGACTTACCACCAGGACGGCACCTCAATATTCTTTTTAATCCAAGATATATGCCTTTAAAAACACCAAATCTATCTATACTAATCTTCATATATTCACTACAAGTAGGAATAAACCTGCACCTATAATGAGAATGAAGAGGGGTAATTTGATACAAATTAATCAGGCTAATTAAAAGTTTTTTCATATATCACCTAAACTAATTATACTAAAAAAAATTATAAAAATAAATAACTGTTGCCTATTTTTAAGTATATTTGTTATAATTATACAAGGTGATTATATGGAATCTTTAAAAAAGTTTGATATAACAATTGATAACAAAGAACTATTAGAAACAGCCTTAACACACACATCTTATGCCAATGAACATAATGTAGTTTCCTATGAAAGATTAGAATTCCTAGGAGATGCTGTACTAGAACTAATTTCAAGTGATTATATTTATAAAACTCATAAATGGAATGAAGGAGAAATGTCTAGAAAAAGAAGTTTATATGTATGTGAAAACGCATTATATGAATACTCTAAAGAAATAAACTTAAAAGACTACATTAAACTAGGTAATGGAATTCGTGAAGCTAACAAAACTGTAATCGCAGATGTATTCGAAGCTCTTATAGGTGCCATATATCTAGACAAAGGAATCGAAACTGTCGAGCATTTTTTTAATACATTAATAGTCCCTTACATAGAAAGTAATGTAGATTTCTTAATGGATTACAAAAGTACTTTACAAGAATTAGTTCAAACAGAAAAGAAAAGTGTAGAATATAAAATAGTTAAAGAAGGCGGACCTGCTCATAAAAAATATTTTGAAGTAAACGTTATAATAGATGGAATAGTTTATGGTCGTGGTCGCGGAAGAAGTAAAAAAGAAGCGGAACAACACGCTGCTAAAGAAGCAATAAACAAACACGCTTAAGGAGAATACTATGTACATAAAAGAAATAAAAATAAATGGATTTAAAAGTTTTGCTGATAAAATCAATCTAGAATTAAATAGAAACTTCACAGGAATTGTAGGTCCAAACGGAAGTGGAAAAAGCAATATAGTAGACGCTCTTAAATGGGTAATGGGAGAACAATCAGTTAAAACTCTTCGTGGTTCCGCTGGTATGACTGATGTTATATTTAATGGTTCCGCCACTAGAGACAAATCTAGAAGTGCTTCAGTAGCCTTAGTTTTAGATAATACTGACAAAAGTTTACCACTTGACTACACAGAAATAGAAATAAAACGTGTAGTTTATAAAACTGGAGAAAATGAATATTATATAAATAAAGAAAAAGTAAGATTAAAAGACATAACAGATTTATTTATAGATTCATTTAGTTCAAAAGAAAGTTTAAGCATAATCCCCCAAGGAAAAATAAGTGAAATTTTAAGTGGAAGACCTGAAGACAGAAGAGTAATTTTAGAAGAAGCCGCAGAAGTATTAAAATATAAAAGAAGAAAAGAAGAATCTCTAAGAAAACTAGGAAAAACAAATGAAAACATTGAAAGAGTTGACATGATAGTAAGCGAGTTAGAAACTCAAGTAAAACCTTTAGAAGAACAAGCAAAAAAAGCAAAAGTATATAAAGAAAACAAATCGCGTTTAGAACAAATTGAAGTAGGTTTACTAGCAACCGATATAGCCTCATTAAACGAAGAATATAACTTAACAAAAAAAGAAAAAGAAGATTTAAGCCTCCGCTTAGTAGAAGAAAGTGCCAACGATTCAAAAGAAAAAGTAGAACTAGAAAACATAAAAGTTGAAAGAACAAACTTAGACATCGAAGTATCTAATACACAAAAAAGCCTCATAGAAGAAACTGAAAAGTTAAATGAATTAAATGCTAGAAAAGAACTATTAAAAGAAAGAAACAAATATGATAAACAAAATGACAGTGTTCAAAATAACATTAGTAATTTAAAAGAAGAAGAACTAAAAATAACTAGCGAAATAAACACATTAAGTACAAAACACAACGAAAATCTAGAGGAACAAAATAAAATACAAAACTGCATAGATGAACTAAACAAGAAATTTAACTTATTAAACTCTAAAGAAGAACAATTAACTAATGAAATCAATGCAAACACTAGAAAGAAATATGAATTAAACAGTAAAAAAGAAATAATAGAAACAAACATAGAAAACATGACTAATGTTCCATATGCTGTTAAAAATGTTTTAAATAATCCAAGTTTAACTGGAATTATAGATAGAATTGGTAATCTAATAGACGTTAAAGAAGAGTACTCATTAGCAATTAGTACAGCCCTTGCTGGAGCAGTCAACTTCGTAGTAACAAACAAAGACGAAGATGCTAAACATGCTATAGACTTCTTAAAAAGAACAGGAAAAGGAAGAGTAACATTCTTCCCATTAAACTTAATAAAAGAAAAAAACATAGACAACGAAACTTTAAAAATAGTAACTACTATGCCCGGATACATAAATCTAGCATCCAATTTAGTAGAGTACAATACTTTATACAAAAATATAATATTAAACCAACTTGGTAACATCATAGTCGCAGATAAAATAGAAAACGCTCTAATAATAAGCAAAAAAATAAATACAAGATACAGAGTAGTAACACTAGATGGTGAAATAATCCATGTTGGAGGCTCATTAACTGGTGGTTCTAACAAAGCAAACGATAACAAACTAAATGAAAAAACAGAATTAGATAACATAATTAAAAACATAAAATTAATTGAAAAAGAAAATGAATTAAAAGAGAACGAACTAAAAGAAATAAGTATTAATATCACGAATACAAAAGATGAAATATACAAAAACAACATAGAAATTATAGGAATAAAAGAAACAAATGAATTAAACAGTAAACATCTAGATGAACTAAACACAAAATTAAATAACATAAAAGACGAAATAAAAGGTCTTACTACGAGTGGAGATGAAATTTCAAAAGAATTAGATGAATTACTAAAAATGTATTATGAAACTGAAACAAACAAAAATACTCTTGAATCAAAAATGTCTAATTTAGAAAAAAGACGTGCTTCATTAATAGAAAACATAGAAGAAAAAGAAACAACTCTTAGAAAATATGAATCAAAAAATAAAGAAATAAGCGACAAAATAAATTCTTTAGAAATAAAAGAAACAAAATTAAATATGAATTTAGACAATTTATTAAATAGACTTAACGAAGAATACAACATGACTTTTGAAAAAGCCAGAAATAACTATGAATTAGAAATGGATATCGAAAGTGCAAGAACCATAATAGGAAATTTAAAACATGAAATCAAAAATCTTGGTGAAGTTAACCTTGCTAGTATAGAAGAATATGAAAGAGTAAATAAAAGATATACTTTCTTATCAAATCAAAGAGAAGATTTAAAGAAAAGTGAACAAAATTTACTTGATATAATTAGAAACATGGATGACGTTATGATAGATAAATTTGCTACAACATTTAAGAAAGTAAATGCTGAATTCGGCAAAGTATTTAAAGACTTATTCGGTGGAGGAGACGCTCATTTAGAACTAACTGACCCTACAAACATATTAGAAACTGGAATAGAAATAGTAGCGAACCCACCAGGAAAAAGACCAGGTTCAATTACATTATTAAGCGGTGGAGAAAAAACATTAACAGCGATTAGTCTTTTATTCGCAATAATGAATTTAAAAAATGTACCATTTGTAATACTAGATGAAGTTGAAAGTGCTCTAGACGAAGTAAATGTTGAAAAATTCGGAAAATACATAAATACATATAAAGGAAAAACTCAACTATTAGTAATAACACACAAAAAGAAAACTATGGAATTTGTAGATTTATTATATGGAATAACAATGCAAGAAAGCGGAGTAAGTAAATTAGTAAGTGTTAAATTGGAAGATATTAAATAATATGATACAATATATTTAGGGGGTATTTATGAATACAATTGATTGGAAATTAAAAATAAGAGAAAAAGAAAAAGAGGTATATACTACTGCTAGAAATCTTATAGAAAATGCAGCAAAAGAAAGAATAGGAAGACTATATTTATCTTTAGGGTATGATGTAGAGCTAGAAAGCATAGAAGAAAATATTGCTTTATGGATGTACTCATACATCGACATTCATAATAGAGACGACAAATATGTATATCTTTACACAGATTTAAACGGAACTCCACTTTTTAACGGAAAATTATTTAGATATGCAACACCATTTTCTGGTGGGAAAGCAATAGTATTTGATTTTGATAGAACTAATAGGCCATATTTTATTGACATAAATTCAAAAGAAATTATAAATTTACCAGGAGAAATTGGTTGGAGACAAATATCAAACTTTAAAAATAATAGACTTTATGTAAAAGGAAATAATGAAAAATGGGGAAGTATCCATATTAACGGAAGTGAAAAAATTATAGAACTAGAAATACCATTTATATGGGATTACTTAGCTGGTTCAAAACATAGTGGTATAGTTTTTCCTGGAAGATTAGTTGAATACACAACTTTTCCTAATTATGAGCTAGGGCCATATAGCCACATGGTCGCAGATAAAGACAAAAGCATCACATGCCAAAGGATAAAACTAGCAAGAATGACAACAAAAGAAGCGCTTACTATAAAACGCTTCAAAGAAATGGAATCCTATTTTAACGAAATGGAATGGAGAAGAGGAGGAATAACAGCATATATGCCTTATTTCCTTGGAAATCCTGGAGACGAATTATTTCATGAACTAGATAAAGAAGAACTTTGTCTAACAGATGGAAGCATAATAAATCCAGGCTCTTTAAACCAATATAAAGGCGTTTCTTATAGACTAAAAAAATAAACATTAAAAAAGATATAACATAAACAAACTTGTTATATCTTTTTAAATTAATTTAAAACTAAAGTATTCTCATCATTAATTTGTTTAACTAAACTTTGAACTTCTTCTAAACTTAAAACTGGTACGTCTGTTTTCTCAGCTAAAGGTCTAACCATACTATTACTAATAACTGTATTCATATCATTAGAATTAGTAGAAACACCACCTGAAATATTACTATAATATGAAACATTACTAAATTCATTATTAACAAACACAATTTGATGTACTAATATAAAATCACTATTAATACTTGGATAACATACAAAAATAATATTTTTATCTCCATCATTAACAGCATAATTCATTGTAGTTGTTATATATTTTTTTCCTTTTAAAGATTCATCTAGTAAAGAAGCATCAATTACAAACAATTCATCTAAATTATATTCACTTCTAATATCATATGGAATTCCATTTGGATCTATTAACTTTTCTGCTGACCCTAAAGTAGAAGTATCATCATTACTTTCATTCTTTTTATCAGTTTCATCTTCAAGAATAGTATCATTCTTCTTATCTGTCTCATCCTCAGTAACATCATCATTCTTATCATCTTTTTTATCTTCAGATGTATCGGGTGCTTTATCTTCTTCTACTGGCTCCTCTGTTTTTGTCTCTTCAATAGAAGTATCACCTTTACCAAATAATAAATTATCTATTTCTTCAAATTTAGATTTATCTATTGAACTTACATCGTCACCTATAGAACTACTAGAACTCTTATCAACACTACTAACATCATTATTTAATTTACTTCCACAACTAGTTAAAGTTACACTTCCTCCAAATAAAGTCGCCGCTAAAACAGTACTTGTAATTCTTCTTTTAAAATCATTTGACATATAATCATCTCCTTAATCACGTATTATTGTACAAAATAAAGTTCAAAAAGTCAACAACATACATTATAAAATTGACTTTATGCCATAAAATAAACTATAATCTATCTGTAGGTGAAAATATGAACATTTTAGATATCAAAGACCCAAAGTTTTTAAAAAAAATGAAACAAAAAGAACTAGAAGCCTTAAGTAATGACATAAGAGAATTTTTAATAGATAAAATTTCAAAAACTGGAGGACACCTTTCAAGTAATTTAGGAATAGTAGAATTAACTATTGCTTTACACAAAGTGTTTGATAGTCCTAAAGATAAAATTATATTTGATGTATCTCACCAAAGTTATGTACATAAAATACTAACTGGAAGAGGAGATTTATTTGATACATTAAGACAAAAAGACGGATTATCAGGATTTCAAAAAATGAGTGAATCAAAACATGATCCTTATGAAGCAGGACACTCATC
>CAOJDZ010000025.1 GCA_948433815.1 uncultured Clostridia bacterium | reverse complement strand
CAAACTTTCTTTTTAAGCCGTTCGTAACTAAGAAAGATGAAGGATTAGGGTTAGGACTTTATATAGTTAATGAAATTGTTAGTGTTCATAATGGAAAAGTAGAAGTTTTATTTGAAAACAATAATATACCTAAGGAATATATTGGAGCTAAATTTAAAATTGAATTAAATATGGAGTAATTTTTATGGAGTTATTGAAGTATATAAATGGTGTGCTATTTATTGATGATAAAAGAAATGATGTAGATAAACTATATTTGTATTTTGAAAAATATAATATTCCATGTATGTATATAAATCCGAATGAGTATAATGGTGAAGTTAGTAATACTATTGGGTTTGCTAGATTTGTGTTTTTGGATATAGAATATATGAATGGAACCCCAAATTTAGTAAATGTCGTAAGTCTATTAAGAGATTTAGCAGAGAAGGGAATGAAAAATGTTGTATTAATTATGTGGACTTTACATGAGGATTGTATAGAAGAGTTAAAAGGTTTAATAGACGAAAAGATGGGACATGATAAACCAATTTTAGTTTTTAATGCTAAAAAAAGTGAGTATATTGATTTAAATCAAGAACAATATAGAGAGCGTTTAGAAAGATTGTTTCAAGATAGTATAAAAAATTATCCTTTAGTTTTTAAAATGTTAGAGTGGGAAAATTGTGCTAATGTTGCTGTATATAAAACATTTAATGATATTATGAGCTTGTCTTACAATAATGAAAGTAATGATTATAATTTATCATTTGCTTTGTCTAATATGGCTTCGCAGAATATACCGAGTGATAAAATAAGTTCTGCTTTTGACTCAGTAAATGATATGTTGGTTGATAGAATAAGATATGAGGTTGAAACAATTGACGATGTTGATTTAGATTTAAATGAAGATATATATTTTTTAAGAAAGTTAAATTATTATATGATGTTTACTCTTTCTGGCTTTAAAAAAGAGTTTCCAGGAAATATATATTTTATAAGCAATTTGAATGATAAATTTAAACACATTATAGATAGTATGGGAATAAAAATAGATAGAGAAAAAGTCCAACCTATATTGGTAGACTTAACACCAGGGTGTAGTTTTGCTCATTCCGATAATTTAATTTTATTAAATGGTGTTATTGTAGAAGATGTAACTGATGAAGAAAGAAGGGAACTAATAAGGAAAAGTTTTGTGAAAGAATCTTTTTTAAAAGATGTCTATATAAATAATAATGACCAATTGTGTTGTATTATTATTGATTTCTTAGGTGTATTAACGATTAAAAAGGATGAACTAGAAGAATATCCTAGTTTGTGCTTAAAAGAAGGATATAGGGTTAATTTGCAGCAAAAATTCGGCAATTATTTAGGAAGAATAGGAGACAATATATATCATAAATAAAGAAGAATCACATTAGCGATTCTTCTATTTTTTTTGCAATTTTTTCTGCCATAAGTACTGGTACTGCATTTCCTATTTGCCTAAATGCACTTGTCCGTGATGATTCAAAATAATAATCATCAGGAAAACTTTGAATTCTTGCAGCTTCTCTAACAGTAATAGACCTGCATTGTTTGATATCAGGATGAATATAATGATGTCCATCTTTTGCAATATGTGCAACCATTGTTTGACATGGCTTGTAATAATCTACCACTTTAAATCTATCCGCAAAGCTATTTTTGTTACTATGTTTAATTAAATTTTCTGGTAAATCCTTATATTTAATATTATTATTTTTAATACATATTTTATATATTTCTTTATCATTAGAATTTATTTTTCTAGTCTCGTTATAAGTTAATATATCCCATTTTTTGTCTCGTATTTTTAGTTTTTTTAAACATGCGGTAGTTTCCTTTATATATTTGTTATTAGTTTGTCCATCATTTAAAACAGGTAAATCCTCAAATAAATCTTTAATATTAAAATTAAACTTTACTTTTTCAAAATTGGGATAATGTAAATTTAGCTCTTTTTTATATCCAATTATTATTACACGCTTTCTGTCTTGTACAACTCCAAAGTCTTTAGAGTTTAATAATCTATATTCAAAAGTGTATCCTAATTTGTTCATTTCTTTTTCAATATCTTTAAATACTGTTCCATTCTTTGCGGAAAAAATTCCTTGAACATTTTCAAAAACATAAAATATTGGTTTATATTTTTCTATAAATTTAAGATAATACTTATATAAAAAATTTCTTGGGTCATTTTCCATATCCTTTTTTCTTGATCTACCCACAACAGAATAGGCTTGGCAAGGTGGACCGCCAATTATTCCGAAAATTTGTCCATGTTTAATTTTTGAGTCAATTTCTTCAAAAATATTTTCTATAGTATCTTTACTAATTTCTTTATTAATAACTCTATTTAATATTTTTTTTGGGATTTTTGAATATAATTCCTCTCTAGTAATTTGTTTATTTAAATATTGATCGTAATAATTCAATTTTTTCTTTTTACAGTAGTAATAGGCCTCTCTTGTTTTGAGTGTATATGCTGCATCTTTATCCATTTCCACATGTGCAATTATATCAAAGTTGTTCCGTCTAAAACCTTCAGATAAACCCCCAGCTCCTGCAAATAAGTCAATTATTTTTTTCATAGAAATCACCTTATCAAATCCAGGATACCAGGTTTGATATAAAAAGTCAATAATTTTAGTAGTCTTTTCCATTTTTTACAATTTATAGATTGAAAGATTTATAAAAATTTGCTATAACTACATTAAGTCACTTGGGAATGTGACTAATAAAACATATAATTTAAAGTTCATAAGAACTGTACATATTGATTTCAACAAACAAGATTGGATAATATTCCCTTGTTTTTGCTATGGATTGATATGTCCAGTTTTTTTACGTGTTCCTAAAAATACTGGTAAAGGAAGGAGGATATAATGGAACTACTAAATTTGATAATCTTATATTGGAAAGATAATGAGAAAAGATATAGAACATTTTATAAGTTTAGTAATACCAGAAGCAGTATTAGGAGATAATAGACTAACATTTTTAGAAAGATTATTGTTAATTGAAATAGTGTCACTATGTAAGAAAAATGGATATTGTTGGCCTACTAACAGATATTTTATGGATAAATTTGATTGTTCTAAGCCTACAATATCAAAAAGTATAAGTAGTTTATCAAAATATAACTATATTGATATAGAAATCAATAATTGTGAAAAAAATAACTCAAAGAGAATAATTAGATTATCTGAGGTATTAAAGAAAAGAATAACAAGTATTCAAGAAAATGTTAATGCTAGTATTCAAAATAATTTTAACCATTATTATAAATATAAAAATAATAAAAAAGATATATTAAATGATATTTATTCAGTTGATGATGAAGGTAATGAATATTGGCATGGCGTAAAAATTGAATCAGAAAAAATGACAGATGAGGAAGTAAAAGAATTAGAAGATTTATTAAAAAATTTCAAGTAATAAAGGAGGATTGAATAAATAATATGTTTAAACAAGTCATAAATTTAAATGAGGTGGCTTATGTTTAATATAACTGAAACTTTTAAAAATGATTCTCCTAATTTTAAAGAACTGGTATCTAAATATATAAAAAGTGTGATTAATAATGCCTGACATCATAGATGTAATTGAATTAATGTGTTATACTTTAATTGGCTTTAATTTGTTATACAAAGTGGAAGGAGAGTAAAAATTGTATAACACTTTAATACAGATGCCAGATTATTATAGAGCAGGAATTTATATAAGATTATCTGAAGCTGATGAAGGAAAATCTTACGAGTCAGATAGTGAGAGTGTCCTTAATCAAAGAAATATACTAATGAATTATGTAAAAGAAAAAGGATTTGTCTTTATTGATGAATATGTTGATGATGGTTATTCAGGTACTAACTTTGATAGACCTGGATTTCAAAGACTGATTGATGACATAAAAAGTAAGAAAATCAATTTGGTTATCGTTAAAGATATGTCTAGACTAGGCAGGGATCATATCCTAACAGGTTATTATGTAGAAAATTTCTTTCCTGAAAATGGAATAAGATTTATTTCCATGCAAGAAGGTTATGATAATGCTATTAACCAAGCTAGTAATGATTCTTCAACTTTTATATTTGCTTGTAATGATTATTATAGTAAACAAAACTCAGTTAAAATTAGAAATGTCTTAAATGATAAAAGGAGAAATGGTAAGTTTATTGGTAGTGCTCCAAGTTACGGTTATTTAAGAGATCCAGAAGATAAAGGACACTTAATACCAGATCCAGAGTATGCACCTGTAGTTAAGAAGATATTTGAAATGGCTTACAATGGAGTTGGATTATCTGATATAACCACTTATTTGAATGATAATAAAATTAAAACACCAAGTAGTTTAAAAAGGAAAAATCCTAATTCTAAAGGTAAGTACAATGAAATGTGGACTATTTCTTCTGTTAAAAAGGTTTTAAAGAATCAGATGTATGTTGGTGATATGGTTCAAAGTACACAGACTAAAGTGTCTTATAAATCTAAAAAGAAAAAGGCTTTGCCAAAGAGTAATTGGGATGTAGTACCTAATACTCATGAAGCTCTAATTGATAGATATATATTTGAGAGCGTGCAAAATAATGTTAAAAGAACTAATAAATCTAACATTACTAATCGTGATAAGAGATTATTTGAAAACTTATTATATTGCAAAGAGTGTGGTAATACCTTAACAGTATCTTATAGAAAGAATCATAATTATTGGACTGTTAATTGTAACAGATATTCTAGAGACCCTAGAAGAAGAATGTGTGAACCGCATTTTAGTCCATATGATAAACTTGAAGCAGCTTTGTTAGAAGTTATTAAAAAGACTTGTAAAGAGTATATTGATAGTTTAAATATTACTGAATTATCTAAAGATGCAGTTAATAATAAGAAGAAAGATAATCAAGTTAATGAACAAATTAATGAACTAAAGAAACGTGAAAAAGAATATGTAAGTAAATTGGATATGCTTTATCAGGATAAGTTTAAAGGTATAATATCAGAAGAAACTTTTACAAGAATTACTAAAGATACAGAAAATTCATTGAATAAGATACGATATGAGATAGAGAAATTACGAAATAATAAAAAGGAAGAAAAAGTAAATAAAAATGATTTAAAAGAATATGAAGATAGAATTAGGCAACTTGTAGATATTGAAAATCCATCAAGGGAACTTTTACAAACATTAATAGACAAAATTATTATCGACAAAGATAGAAATGTCGAAATAGTATATAAATTTAGTATATTGAATAATTAAAACTTTTTCCCAAGTTGGGAAGAAGTATTACATAAAATGATAAACTACTTATAAAAAATAATGGAGTTACAAATGGGAGAAAATAGAAGTAGAATTAAAAAGAAATATATCTGTAAATTATGCGGCGAAGAATATGACTATAATAAAATGAGTGATGAACATTATCCAGCTAAAAGTGTTGGAAATGATGATGTAGGTGAACTTGATATCACCAAACTGTTTGATTTAATGATGTCAGACCATTTTAGGAAAGAAACTATTGAAAAAATAAAAAATGGAGAAGAATTTCAGAATATTTATGATGAAGTTTTTGATAATCAATTATTTAAATCAACATATCCAAAAGGGAGAACTGCAAGGACATTGTGTCAGAAATGTAATACTTTTTTAGGAAAATATGATGAGGCATATTTGAGATTTTTTAATGCTGATGGCAATCCACAAAAAATAAAGGGATTTACAAAAGAAACAAAATATAAAATCATAAAATCGATTTATGCCAAATTTTTATCAATACCTGAAGCAATAGAAGAAAAATTTGATTTTATAGAATTTATTAAGGATTCATCTTCAATTGACTACAATGGTATTTGGAATTTATATTTTATAAAAAGGAATGATACTAGTGATTTTTTAGATTTAAAAGACATAGGAACTGGTAAGTTGATTTTTGACGAAGGAGTAGTTTATGAATTTTCTGATGAAAAATTTATTTTTAATCTTATGAATTTTAAAATACATTCTTGTTTTAAAATGACTGATATATTTGAAATTTTAAACAAAAATTTTGTATTAACAGAGGTTGTTGATGAAAACGGTGGATATCACGGGCAACTAATGATGCTTCGTCAATTTAGTTCTATGAATATTGATGATGATATTAAAAATAATTAGATAAAAATGTTACACATCGACTATCGCCAGGTGGCGATGGTGCTGAAGTAATATATGCCCTTCGTAATAATTCTAGATTTTCTGATTTAATATTAGAAGAACTTAATAGTGAAGGACAGAATATAAGGAAAAATTATCAACAACGTCTTCCTTCTAATCCAATAAAAGATTATTATTTTATACATCGTAATACTCCTAATACTGAAGCAGTAATAGTTGAATATGGATTTTTAGATAGCAAAGGTGATGATGTTAATCAACTTAAAAATGATTGGGAAGATTATGCTGAAGCTGTGGTAAGAGCAATTGCTAAGTATAAAAATATTCCATATACAGCGCCTTCTGGAGGAGATTATTATACTGTTCAAAAAGGAGATTCTTTATGGAGTATAGCAACTAAGTTTGGAATTACTGTTGATGAGTTAAAAAGATTAAATAATTTAACTAATAATACTATTACTGTAGGAATGAATTTAAAAGTAAAATCTGAAAGTGAGAAACCAGTTGAAGATTATTTAGTTTATACAGTAAAAAGCGGTGACTCTCTATGGAAAATTGCTAGTAAGTATGATACAACTGTAGATACTCTTAAAAGTATAAATAATTTAAAAAGTAATACATTAACTATTAATCAACAATTATTAGTTCCTAAACCTAAAGATTTAGATATTTCTATAGGTGAAAATGATAAGGGAATTATGTATATAGTAAAAAGTGGAGACTCATTATGGAAGATTGCTAATAGTTATGGGGTTAGTGTTAATGCAATTAAAAGTGCTAATAAATTAAGTAGTGATGTTTTGAGTATTGGGCAACAATTATTGATACCAGTAACTGATACAAATGTTGAAGAAGTTAAACCGCCCGTTAGTTCTACTGGAGTAAGTTATGTAGTAGTTAAAGGAGATAACTTATATTCAATAGCTAATAAGTATGGTGTTAGTGTAGATGATATTAAAAAGATTAATAATTTAACTAGTAATACTTTACAAATAGGACAAGTTTTAAATATTCCAGGAACTGAACAATATACAACTTACACAGTAAAAAGTGGAGACTCATTATGGAAAATAGCTAATACATATGGTGTTTCAGTAAACGATTTAAAAAATATAAATAATTTGGAAGGAACTTTGCTTTCTATAGGTCAAAAGTTACTTATTCCTACTAGATAAAAATTGGGCTCTTTAAAGGGCCTTTTTAATTTGATTTTATATAGTTACATTTATGTAGTGTTTTAAAATGAAGATAAAAACTTGACATTACTAGAATATGTTAATAAAGTAGAAGTATATAGAAAATTTTTATGGGAGAAGTGAGTTAATGGAAGTAAATAAGGCGTCAGTGTTAAGTCAGTTTATAGCAGCTAACGGTGGGACACAGTTTGTTATTCCAACATATCAAAGAAATTATGTTTGGGAATCAAAAAATATTAAGCAGTTATTATCTGATATTAAAAAATTAGTTAAAACAGAAAAGACAGAAAAAAATTATCATTATATAGGTTCTATAGTTTATATAAATACTAGTAGTATTGGCATGTATTATGAAAAAACAATAATAGATGGTCAACAAAGGTTAACGACAATTTTT
>CAOJDZ010000024.1 GCA_948433815.1 uncultured Clostridia bacterium | reverse complement strand
TCAATTTATATAGTTAAATCTAGATTTGTAAGTGAGATTTTTAAAATAAAGGATAATGCAAGTAGAATTGATGATAGTTTAAAAGAATTTATTCTGTCAGAGGTTTATGAGTATTTAAGTAGTGCTGTTAATTTTAAAGAGGACGAGTTACAGGAAAAGTTGAAAACTTTAGTCAGTGATGAGTTATTTTTAGAATATTTAATTATATATTACGATATTTATAGGAATAGCGAATATATAAAAGACATATATTTGGATAATGAGGAATTAAGAGAAGATTTAATAAGTCTATTTGGCTTTTTGAAATAACTTGATGTTTCTTGTTATTTTTTTAGTTTATAATATGAATTAATGTGTTGACAAACGAGTGTTCATAATGTATTCTTAATTTGTGTTAGTATATAGAAAATAATTTAAACTTTATATAGATTTGTGTAAAAGAAGGAGTGAGATATGAAACATTTAGTTATAGTGGAAAGTCCTAGTAAGAGTAAAACTATAGAGAAATATTTAGGTAAAGATTATAAAGTTACTTCTAGCAAAGGACATATTAGAGATTTAGCAACAAGTGGGAAATATGGACTTGGTGTTGATTTAGAGGATAATTTTAAGCCTAATTATAAAGTTATAAGTGGTAAAGGTAAGTTAGTAACTGATTTAAAGAAACAGGTTAAAGAAAGTGATTATGTTATACTTGCTACCGACCCTGATCGTGAAGGAGAGGCTATTAGTTGGCATTTAAAAGATGCTTTAGGACTTCAAGATAATTATGGAAGAGTAGTTTTTAATGAAATTACAGAAGTCGCTATTAAAGATGCTTTTAAAACACCTAGAGAAATAGATATGGATTTAGTTCATAGTCAAGAAAGTAGAAGAATATTAGATAGAATAATAGGTTTTAGGCTTAGTAAGTTAATGCAAAATAAGACAGAAGGAAAAAGTGCTGGGCGTGTACAATCTGTTGCGCTTAAATTAATAGTTGATAGGGAACGTGAGATTGAAGCTTTTGTAAGTGAAGAGTATTTTACAATTGAAGCTATTTTTAATGACTTTGATGCTCAGCTTACTAAATATAAAGATAAAAAGTTAGAGATAAAAACTGAAGTAGAAGCTAATGATATTTTAAGTAAATTATCTAATGCATTTACAATAGAAGATGTAAATTCTAAAGAAAAGAAAAAGAAGAGTAAACTTCCATTTACTACGAGTACATTAACTCAAACTGCTAGTTTGAAGTTAGGTTTTAGTGCATCTAAAACTATGAGAATAGCACAAGGGTTATATGAAGGTAAATCTTTAGATAGCGAAACTGTAGGTCTTATAAGTTATATGAGAACTGATAGTACTAGACTTAGTGATGTTTTTGTAAAAGAAACTTACGGTTTTATTAAAGGAAAGTATGGTAAAGAGTATGTAGGTGCTTTAAAACAAGGTAAATCTAAAGATAATGTACAAGATGCTCATGAGGCTATTAGACCAACAAGTATTAATAGAACTCCTGAAAAAGTAAAAGCATTTTTAACACCAGATGAGTATAAGTTATATAATTTAATTTATGTTCGTGCACTAGCTAGTTTAATGGCAGATGCTAAAGTTATGGCTACAAATGTAGTACTTGATAATAATGATTATAAATTTAGTGCTAGTGGTCAAGTTCAAACTTTTGATGGATATTTGAAAGTATATTCAGATTTTGAAGAATCTAAAGATAAGATACTTCCTGATTTTGCTAGTTATAATTCTAATGTTATTGTAAGTAAAGAAATAAAGAAGACAAGTCATTTTACTGAACCACCTGCTAGATTTACTGAAGATAAATTAATTAAAGAATTAGAAAGTCTAGGAATAGGTAGACCTAGTACTTATGTTAAAATTATTGAGGTATTAAAAGAAAGAAAATATATAGAGATTCAAGAGAAGAAATTTCATCCTACTAAAATTGGTATAACCGTTACTGATAAGTTGCAAGAATATTTTAGTTCTATTATAAATGTAGAATATACAAGTGGTATGGAGACTGAACTTGATAAAGTGGCTGATGGAGATGAAATTTGGTACGAACTTTTAGATAAATTTTATAAAGATTTTGAACCACTTGTTAACGAGGCTATTAATGGAATGGAAAAGGAAGCGCCTGAGACTACAGGAGAAGTATGTCCTGAATGTGGAAAAGATTTAGTCTACAGATATGGTAAATATGGTAAGTTTGTAGCGTGTAGTGGGTATCCTGAATGTAAATATATACCTAAGGTAGAAAAACAAGAAATAGTAATTTGCAAATGTCCTAAATGTGATGAAGGCAATATAGTTATAAAGAAAACAAAAAGAGGTAAAGACTTTTATGGATGTTCTAATTATCCTAATTGTAAATATGCTTTATGGGATAAACCTACAGGAGAAGTTTGTTCTAAGTGTGGTGGATTATTAGTTACTAAAAAAGATGAAGTTATTTGTCTAGAGTGTAATAAATAAAAAAATATGATATAATTTAGATGTTGAGAGGTGACTAAGATGAAATTAAATAAAAATGGATGGGGATATTTTGAGTTTTTTGCTTTTTTAATTATTTTCATCATATGTCTTTTAATAGCGGGGTTTGGTTTGAGAAAATTTGGTCTTTTAGATGAAAATTGGCATTTTGTTGATTTAGAAGAATTAAAGAAACCTAATAATAGTCAAAATAATAACAAACCTATTACTTATGGAGATTTAAGAGAAGATATGGTTGAAGCAACTATAAAATATATAGAAAAATATTATAATAACGAACTTGGTCTTGATACTTTAAATATTAGAGTTAGTCAATTAAAGAGAGAAGGTCTTTTAGATAAGTTTAAAGATGCCGATGGTAATGATTGTTCAGGATATGTATCAGTTTATGTGGACGATACAGGGAAAATTCGATATGATGCATATTTAAAATGTAAGAAGTATGAAACAACTGGTTATGAAGAGAGAAAGGATGATTAAATGTGAGTAATAAAATTATCGTTTTATGGGGATTTATAATTGTATTTTTAGTATGTGCTGTATATTTTATTGGTCTTAAATATGAAGGTGAAATTAAATATATAAATTTAAAAAAAGAAATTAAAGAATCTGTTAAAGAATACATAGACGATAAGGATATTACTCTACCTTTTTCTATAACTAGTGAAACATTAGAAAGCGAAGGATATATTGGTGCATTAGAGTTAGATGAAAAAATATGTGCTGCGGATATATCTGTTTCTAAAAAGTTTTTGTTTTATAGTTATGATATAAAATTTACATGTATCAATCCAGAAGTTTAGGCTTCTTTTTTTATCTTATAGGAAATTTCATCGTAAAAATAAATCATATTATGAAATCTTTGTGAAATAATAAAAATATATTTGACTATAGAATATATGTTTGTTATAGTTTAATTATAGTAAAGGAGGAATTTGGTTATGTTAGTAAATAAGGCTTATAAATTTAGAATGTATCCAACTTTTTCTCAAAAAGCATTAATAAGTAAGACATTTGGTTGTAGTAGACTAATTTTTAATAAAATGTTAGATAAAAAACTAAAAGATCCAAGTCTTACAAGATTTGATATGAACAAATTAATACTTTCATTAAAAGAAGAATTTCCATTTTTAAGTGAAGTAGATAGTTGTAGTTTAAGATGTAGTATATTTAATTTAGAAGATGGATTTAAAAGATATTATAAAAAACTAGGAGGAATACCAAGATTTAAAAAGAAAGGAATAAACTCAAGTTATAGAACAAACAATATAACAAATATGTATAAAGATAAAACATATAACAGTATAAGTGTAGACTTAAAAAGAAAAGAAATAACATTGCCTAAATTAAAAGAAGTAAAAATAAGAGGATATAGAAACTTAAATAAATTACCAGGGAGAATAATAAATGCAACAGTAAGTAAAGAAGGAAATAAATATTATGTAAGTGTAGTGGTAAGTGAAGAGATAAATAAAGAAACAGAAAAAACAAGAGGAATAGTAGGAATAGATTTAGGAGTGAAAAACTTAGTAACAACAAGCGATTATGAATATCATGGAAATCCAAAACATCTAACAAAGTATGAAAGAAGAATAAAAAAAGTTCAAAAGAAGTTAAATAGACAAGTAAAAGGAAGTAATAACTATAAAAAAACAGTAAATAAATTAGATGAAATATATAGAAAATTAAAAAATGCCAGAAAGAAAACAGCAGAAGAGATAGTAAAGAAAGTAATAGAGAATAATGATGTCATAGTAACTGAAAGTTTAAATATAAAAGAAATGACAAAAAAAGAAAACAATAAAAAGAACTTAAGAAAAGAAATACTAAATAGTACATTTGGAAAAATAATAAGAATACTAGAATATAAATGTAAATGGGAAGAAAAAACAATAATAAAAGTAAGTCCATACTATAGCAGTAGTCAAATATGTAGTCATTGTAATAACAAAGATAAAGAAATGAAAGATATAAGAAAAAGAAAATACAAATGTAGAGAATGTGGAAGTGTACTAGAAAGAGATATAAATGCAAGTATAAATATATTAAATGAAGGAATAAGGTTATTAATAGAAAGAAAAATGATAACAGAATAAACTGATTAAAATAAAAAAACATACCCTAGCGACTAGGGGAATATAAGCCTGTGGAGAAAGTAGATAACGAAGTCAAAGAAGCAGGAAACCAAATTCGTGAGGGTTTGGAGGTAAATTAATACGTAAGTTTTAATTTGCTTTTGTTCTTTAAAGAAGTGGTATAATTTGTTTATAGAGGTGTAATTATGAATATAAATTCATCAAACTTTTTTCCGGATTTAAAGAACGGAGAAACTCAAATAATTTTTCAAAGGCATGCTAAATATGATAAAGAAACAGGTGAAATGATTGATATAGATGTTACTACAGAAGTAGATTATAATTATTTCAAAACACTTTTATCATCTATTTCAGATGAAGAGAGAGAAAACATTTTTGTTTTATTTATAGCTAGTGATACAAAGAATGTAAACGGTATTGAAAGAGCAATCTTTAGTACTCAAATAGCTAAATCAGTAGTGGGTAAATTATTTCAAGATTATGGAATTTCAAGTTCACATATTATTAATAATGTTAATTTTGGAACTCGTATTAAATCTGATAGTAATTTAATAGAACCTAAAATGTTTATAGATAATACAGGATATTTAGATTTTTTGAAAAATAAATATAATGGGATTAATAGAGAATTTTGGATTGCTTTTGAAGAGGATTTAAATAAAGAATATAGATTAGAGATATTTGGTGAAGGACCAGACGAAATTGTTGATCGTGCTTTTAGTTATTTAACTACTATTCAAAGATATTCTAATTATTTTCACTCTGTTAATCCTAATGCAAGGTTGATTGTGTGGAGTGGAACACATTATGATCTTATTTCTCCTTTTATTAAACAAATGGTAGCAAAATTAGATAAAGAAGAGGAAGTGTCAGTTGATTATAATGCGGGTATAGGTGTGACAATTAGTAAAGATGGAAAATTTATAACCTCTATTAATGGAATATATTATGATTTAGGGGATTTAGTCAGTATGCAACTTCATAGGCATTATTAGAGAATAAAAGATGGAAATTAAGTTAATCTCCATCTTTTTCTAAATTGTTTAAATAATTTACGGCTTCTTCTATGCTTTTAAATACTGGTACACCATATTTACTAAATCTTTTAAAATGTTTTCTGCAGTGTTTAATTCTATCTATGGATTCACTAGTTATACCACCATCATAATTATGTGTTTCTCTATATTTTATGTAATCTAAATGTTTTTTTAGTGGCAATATAACAATGGCATCTGGATATATATTTACACAACTTGCACCCATAATCCAAAATCCTTGCTTTTTTGC
This sequence comes from uncultured Clostridia bacterium, assembly GCA_948433815.1. GTDB lineage: Bacteria > Bacillota_I > Bacilli_A > RF39 > UBA660 > MGBC139354. The sequence goes on along the minus strand of CAOJDZ010000024.1, from coordinate 1,919 downwards.
TTGTTCTGTTATTACATCTGCTCTTCTTTCTATAGTGTCCATTTCTTCTCCAGATCTAGTCCACCAATCATCGTTAGGAAATGCGTGTGCTTTATTCCATAATACGTCGCCATCTATCCAGTTCATTTCTTTTTGATGATTTATATAATGAGTTTTACCACTTCCAGAAGGAGCATAAATAAAGAATCCTTTTTTGTGGGTTTTATATTCTTTTTTTAATTCATTATAAATTTCTGTTCCATCAGTGAAAACTAAAGGAGTTTCTTCACTATATAAAGTTTTAGAAATTATTTTCATTTTATCACCGATTTAATTATATCATAGATTAAGATTCTCTACTAAATAAGCTAGTGATAATATTTAACTTTTTAATTTCATGTGGTATAATTTAAATATGCAACAATATTTTAGTAAAAAAAGAGAAGATAATATATTAATATTAGATGAAAGTGACATTCATCATATTAAAAATGTTATGAGAATAAAACCTAATGATGAGATTATTGTGGGGTATGATAGAGTTTTATATTTGTGTTCATTAAATAGTGATTATAAAAGTGCTAGTATAAAGAATATATTTAAAGAGGGAACAGAAAAGATTTTTGTGCTTGCTTATATCCCAGTTCTAAGTGATGATAAAATGAGTTTTATTATAGAGAAGGGAACAGAAATGGGAGTTAGTAAATTCGTGCCTGTTCAGTTTAGCCATTCTAAGTTTGTTATACATAAAGATAAGCAAGAAAAGAAATTGGAAAGATGGAGAAAAATAGCAAAAGAAGCTAGTGAACAGTCTAGAAGACTAATTATTCCAGAAGTTGATTCTATATGTTTTGTTGACAATATTTCGACAAATGATGGTGTAAATATTCTGTGTTCACTTGACAAAGAAAGTGTAAAAAGCATTAAAGAAGTGTTAAATGAAAGAACTTTATGTGATAGAATATCATTAGTATTTGGACCAGAAGGTGGCATTTCTAAAAAGGAAGAAGATATTCTTTCATCTAAAGGTTTTGTCAAAACTTCTCTTGGGAATAATATACTTAGAACAGAGACAGTTATAGTTAATGTTTGTTCTATTATAAATTATTTAAATGGGTGATTAACATGGGAGATAGTATTAATAATTTTATTAATCTTTTAGTAAATGGAGATTTCTTTTTAATATTTTTAATTATAATGATGGTTATAATTATTGGTGTTATTGTGTATTTAGTAAGACTACAAATACATGATACTGATTATTATGAAAAAGATGATATTGAAGAAGATGATGAGGAAGACGATTATGATGATTTTGCTCTTGATGATACTGATTTAAGAGAATTTGAAAAACCTATTATGGAAGAGAGAGTAGTAGAAGAGAAGCCAATCGTAAATAGTGTTAGTTATGAAGAAGATACTGAAGACGAAGATTACGAAGAAGATGAAGATATGATTCTTTCAACTCCTAATATGGCTATGGCAAATTTTGAAGACGAAGAAGATGAAGAGGAAGACGATCATACATACGACAACTTAGAAAGACCAGTTCCAGTTATGATAAAACAAGAAGAGCCTGTTAGACATGTTGAACAATCTAGGTTTGATTTTGATAATGAAGAAGTTGTTAATTCTATTAAGGATTTTGAAGATGAACAAGAAGCAACTGCAATTATAAGCGCTACTGAACTTGAATCAAGAATTAATGAGATGAAAGCAAATGGAGAATATGAAGAGCACGAAAGAAAACTACAAGAATATGAACAAGAACAAGAAACCAAAGCAATTATAAGTTATGAAGAACTTTTAAAAAGAGCAAGTGCTAGTACAATTAGTTATGAGAGTGAAGAAAATATGGACGGAATTCGTGTAGGTAAAGTAGATACAAGTAATATAGAACATTACAGTGAAACAAATGATAAACCTTATTATAAAGAAGA
>CAOJDZ010000023.1 GCA_948433815.1 uncultured Clostridia bacterium | reverse complement strand
TTTATAAAAGAAGTTAAGTTTACAAGTATTCATGTTTTTCCTTATTCAGATAGATATGGAACAGTAGCAAGTATGATGAAAAATAAAATTGATGGTATAGAGAAAAAGAGAAGAGTTAAGGAACTTATTAATTTGTCACTAAAATTAGAAAATGACTTTTATACTAATTTTTATGGTAAATCAATGAGCGTTTTATTTGAAGAAGAAAAATATGGATATTTTATAGGACATACTGATAATTTTATAAAAGTTAAAGTAATAGGAAACTATAAAGTTCATGAAATTTATGATATTATAATAAATGAAGATAATATAATAAGATAATGGTGAATGTTATTGCTTTTAAAGATATATTAGAAAAATTACCAGGGAGTAATCACGGGAAGTTAATTAAATATTTAAAAAATAATATAGATATAGATTTAACTAATTTTAATTATGATTCTTGGGATAAAATAAAAAAATATATTAGAAAAGATGTTAAATCTATTAAATTAAAATATTCTGATGATATTAAGTCAAACTTAGATTTTTTTAAATTTTTACCTAATTTAGAAAAAATTGATTTAGGTGAGAATTCTTCATTAGATGAAAAAACTTTAGAATTTTTTTGTACTTTAGGTCTAAAAGAACTTATTGTAGGGGACTTGAATATAAACTATGAAAATGGTGGAATAGATTTTCTTGCTATTGCTTCTAGTCAAGGGATTTATGCTTATTATAATGGTGTGATAGTAAATGTGTTACATGGTAATACAATAATTAATACTAATAATTTAATTATAGAAGGAAAATTAAGTGAAGAAGTGGCTTCTAAGTTATTATCTAAAATTGATGTATCTCATTTAGAAAAAGTAAAAATAAATCATTCTTTTAAACAATTTAATTCTTATTTGATAGAGATGCAAGGTTTAGTTATAGAAAACTTTAATGTAGAGGGATTTGACGTGAGTGAATTATTTAAGGTTTATTCTGTTTTAGTAGGTAAAGGTTATAAATTCGAAAAAATTAATATTTCTTTAAATAATCTTTCTTTAAATGATGCACTTTTTTTTAATACAATTATTTAATACTGAAAGTTTAAGAGACGCTAATGTTAACCTTGATTTATTTGGCGAGGGAATACATATTAAAACTAATTTAGTTAATGGAAAATTATCTTTATCTGTAAAGTTAGATGATATGTCTAAAGTAAAACAGTTATATGATGTAATTACTAAAAATCAAATACCAATTGATGAGGTTAATATTAATATAAGTGAATATTCTAATAAATATAAAGAAGACTTTGATATGGAATTTTTAAGAAGAATTAGTGAAATTTGTGATTTAAGTATAAATTATTGTAGTCTTGATTCTTTTAGTTGTAATTATGAAGAATGGAAAGGTTTACGTGAGTCAATAAAATGGTATAGGAAATTAATCGCTTCTTATGATTTGAGTCCAGTTGAAAAAGTTATGTATGCTTATGATTTAATGAAATCTATTCCATATAAAGATGTAGAGGAAAGTGGTCCACAAGGTCGTGCTCCCCATTTAGTTATAGATGATGAAGATATTGTTTGTTCAGGCTACTCACTTACTTTTATAGAGATTGTGAAAGATTTAAATTCTTCTATTGGAGTTACACTTAATATTTTTTTAAATGGTAAAATAGGCCACGCTTCAGTTATGGTTAGAATAGATGATGATAAATATAATATTCATGGAATTTTTGAACTTGATATGACAGGAGATAATTGTGGAATTGGTGGAATTAAAGCAAAATATGATTTTGAAACTTTAAATAGTTTAGATTTATATCAAAACTTTTTAATTCCAGTTTCTGAACATTGTAAAATAAATAGAAATAGTAAATTGCCAAATTATTTAAATACTTTCGCGGCACTTCAATCTCCAATATATAATAGTTATTTAACTGATGAGGCTATGCATGATTTAAGAAAGCACTATCAAGATTTATTTGGTGAGCCTTTTAGTGGAACAAAAATGTCTACTTATATAAATACTAAAAACCATCTTTAGCTGATTTTCGAAGTATGCTTTTAAATGTTCGTAAAGCACAAGGATTTAGTCATGAAGAAGCATTAAAAGAAGTAGATAGAGTTGTAAAACTTAATTTAGATTATTCTAGATATATCAATGCGTTAGGCAATGGATCTAAGGAATCAGAAGTAATATTTTTTGAAGATAATGTTAGAAGAAGCGTGTAATTTGTGAATGTACTTGACTTTGTACGTTTAAGTTCTTATAATAAGTGTATATTACTTGTTTTGAGGAGTAGTAAATAAAGTTATTTAAGAGAGTTAGTGGAAGGTGTAAACTAATATAATAATATTTATGAAGATACAAAACATTAGGTAAACGTGAACCTCGCGTTAAGGGAATAAAGTTGTATAGTTAAATCTATAAACTAAGGTGGCACCGCTAGGAGACTAGTCCTTAGATTATGGATTTTTTATTTGTTAGGAGGAAATAATGGAAAACGTTTTTAGAAGTGTTTATTGTGGAGAAGTAGATACTAGTTATGAAGGAAAAGAAATTAAACTTGCTGGTTGGATTGATACTGTTCGTAATTTAGGTAGTTTAGTTTTTATTACTTTAAGAGATGAAACTGGCTTAGTTCAACTTATTAGTGAAGATATAGAGTATAGTAAGTTGAATCGTGAAAGCACAATTACTATGACTGGAACTGTAAGAAGAAGAACGCCTGATATGGTAAATAAGAATATGAAAACTGGAGAGATAGAAGTAGAGATTAAAACACTGACTGTTTTAGGAGACGTGTATAAAACACTTCCTTTTGAAGTTAAAACAAGTAAAACTTCTAGTGAAGAGACAAGACTTAAATATAGATATTTAGATTTAAGAAATAGTGAAGTACATGATAATATAATATTTAGAAGTAAAGTAATAGATTTTATAAGAACTACTATGAAAGATATGGATTTTACTGAAATACAAACACCTATTATAACTGCTTCAAGTCCAGAAGGAGCACGTGATTTTATAGTTCCATCTAGAAAATATAAAGGAAAATTTTATGCACTACCACAAGCACCACAAATATTTAAGCAATTACTTATGTGTAGTGGATTTAATAGATATTTTCAAATAGCGCCTTGTTTTAGAGATGAAGATCCTAGAAGTGACAGACTTTATGGAGAATTTTATCAACTTGATTTTGAAATGTCTTTTGCAACTCAGGAAGATATATTTCCTATAGGTGAAAGAATATTTTATGATGTATTTAAAAAATTTGGTAAAAGGGAAGTTTCTCCTGTTCCTTTTAGAAGAATACCTTATAAAGAAGCGATGGAAAAGTATGGAAGTGATAAACCTGATTTGAGAATTTCTTTTGAAATTGAAAATATTACTGATTTGGTTAGTAAAAATGAAAGTCCAGTTTTTTCTAATAGAATAGTAAAAGCAATAAAAATAGATGAAACTGATAAATCTAATTCGTGGTTTAAAAAATTGGAAGAAGAGTATAAAGAATTAGGTGTTAAGGCATTAGGTTTTATTAAAATAGATGAAGAAAATAATGTAATAGGTAGTATGGCTAAATTATTTAGTGAAGAAGAAAAAAGTGAATTAATAAGTAGATTTAATTTAGAAGTTAATAATGTATTATTTATTATTATTGGAGAAAAAAGTGAAAAGTTTGATAAATTATGTGGAGATATTAGAATTAGAATAGCAAAAGAGCATGATTTAATAGATAAGTCTAGGTATGAATTTTGTATTATTGTAGATTTTCCAATGTATGAGTGGAATAGTGAAGAAGAAAAGTATGATTTTACACATAATCCATTTAGTATGCCTAAGGGTGGCTTAGAATCGCTTAATACGATAAAGCCAGATGAAATAACAGCTAATCAATATGATTTTGTTTGTAATGGTATGGAAATGGCAAGCGGAGGAGAAAGAAACTATAGTCCAATTATTTTAAAGAAAGCATTTGAGATTGCTGGATATAATGAAAGTGTTGTTGAAAGTAAATTTCCTTCACTTTATCAAGCATTTCAATTCGGTGCTCCTCCTCATGCTGGTATGGCGCCTGGAATTGATAGAATACTTATGACGCTTAAAGAAGAAGAAAATATTCGTGAGATGGTAGCTTTTCCAATAAGCGCTAACGGAAGTGATGCTTTAATGGGATGTCCTAACGAAATAACGGAAACTCAGTTAAGAGATGTTCATATTAAAGTGAGAGATTAATTTGTTACTATGTGGTAAAAAGTAAAAAGAATTAAAGTAATGCTATTAGATAAATACATAGAAATGGTGTCACTGAAAAACTTTGATGATAATTTATATAATGCGTTTAAAAGAAAAAATCGAGAAACTAAAAATAGATTAGTTTTGTTATTAGTAGGTTCTTTATTGATACTTGTAAGCATAGCCTTATTTAATTTACCTTTATTTATGTGTGGTTCTTTTATTACTTTAGGGAGCATTGTTTTAGTTATTGTAAAAGATATAAAATAAGAAACAAGGATGGCTAAAAAGACGATGAAGAAGTAGACGTTTATTCTAGAGTAGAAGAAGAGTTAGATTCTAAATAAGTTTTAGAAAGTACATGTACTATGAAAAAAGGGATTGATTTTTATTCTAGTAAAACTTTAGAATTGTTATCTCGTACTAAGACAGACAATGAACATAAATATAGAGAAATAGTTTTTAGGTGACTATTACAATATAGTTAAAATCTTTTTCCTTTAGGATTAAAAGACATAATTACATCTATTTTGGAAGAGATTCATAGTTATTCTTTTATATATAATTCCTATAATTTGATATTGACCCTCCTATCTGGAAATCATTTTTTTAATGGACTTCATACTAGTCTAACAATTATAGATATTGATATAGATAATATAGTAAGTAATATAAAAAAAGAAATTAATAGAAAAAGAAAAATTATAAATATAGATGATTTAAGAAAATAAAAAATATATTTGTTTTTTTGCATAGTCGAGGCCATGATTTTTTGGTCACAACACATGTGATTAAAATTGAAAAAATTTTCTTGACAAAATACTCGGGGGGGGTATTATTGACTTAGGAAAGGAGTTATAGGTTTAACAGAGAAAAATGTGTTAAAAAGAAAGGATGATATTTATGAAAAATATGAAGAAAATTTTATTGTCTGCAATTTTAATGATAGGTCTTATAGTAGCACCTAATTTAAATGCAGCTACAAAAGCTACAATTAGCGACGTTAAAGCTAATATCAATGGAGTTGAAAAAGCATTTACAGTTGATCAAACTGATGCAACTAAATTAACTTTATCTGTAGGATATTCAACAAGTACTATTAGCTTAAATTTTGTTAGTAAAGATTCACAAAATGGAGAGAATACTGAGGTTGCCATTAAAGATGAGAATGGAACTCTTATAGGATATCAAGTTTCTTCTGTATTAAATTTATCAAAAGTTGGTAAAAATACTTTTACATTAGAAATTAAAGATAAAGATGATGACGCTGAAACAACAAAAACTGTTTATACTTTAGAAATAACAAGAGCAGAAAAAGCACTTGCTAGATTGACTGATTTAAAAGTTAAAAATGGTAATGATGTATTATCATTTGATAAAGCATTTGATAAAGATTCAGATCAAGTATATACAATAACTGTAGAAAATGATGTTGAAAGTGTAGTTATCGCAGCAGAATACGACAAAGATAAAATTACTAGCGTTTCAGGAGATGGTGAACATGAATTATGGAATGTTGGTGATGATAATGCTAACAAATTTTCTATTTATGTTTATAGTGTAGATGGGGATTATAAAGAATATAAAATTGTTATTTATAGAAAAGAAAGTCAACTTGTTTTAGATTTAAAAGATGAAATTGGTAATGACTGGGATGAAATATCTATTGAAGAAGATGAAAATGGTAAGTTCGTTGGCTTTGCTAAATACACTAGTTATGGAGAAGCAAATATTGCTACTGGATATGTAGTTTATTTAACTGATGAAGTAAATGATAAAGATACAGTTTTAGCAGCTTTAGAAGAAGCATTAAAGAAAGAGCCATATATAAGTAAAGTATTCTTTAATGGAGACAATTATGCTTTAACAGAAGATTTATTAAAAGGTATTAAGAAATTGACTGGAAATGTAAACGTTTATGGATATAATGGTTCTTGGGTTATTAATGCTGCCAATTTAACAGATGAATTTAAAGGGCTTAACTTTAAAATCCTAGTAGGTGAAGATGTAGAAGAAGCATTAAGAAATAAAGTTTTAGGTTTAATTGAAAATAAAGAAAAAGGTCTTGTTATAGATTTCTTACATGATGGTAAATTACCTAAAGGAACTAAAGTTCAAATTGGAGTAGATCCAGAACAATTTAGTGAAGACGAAGAATTAACACTATACTTATACAATACTACTTCTGGTAAATTAAATGAAGTTGTTAAAAAGTTAAAAGTTCTTACTGGTGAATATGGACAAACTTATGTAGAATTTGAATTAGATCATTGTAGTACTTACGTATTAACTACTTCATCTAATAATGCTCAAACTGGAGTATTAAATGTAGTATTTTATGTAATAATGTCTTTAGTTTCATTAGCTGGGATAATATTCCTAACTAAGAAAAAGGCTAACTAGTTAATAGTTAAAGACAAGTTAGAAATAACTTGTTTTTTCTTTAGATAAATTATTATATATAAAGAAGGGATATTAAATGATAAAATCAAATAGGAAGGTTAATAGTAAAGTAAAAAAGAATATATCTAAAAAGAAAGATGGTATCAAAAAAGAAAAAGTAAGTATAGATAAAAAACTTAATGGGGTAAAAGAAAAAGATGATAAATCTAGTGTTAAATTAAAAAGCATAAAAAAAGAAAACATGATTGTGGATAAAAATACGAAAAAAGATAAAGTGAAAAATAATAATAAAAAGGTAGTAGAAAAAAAAGAAATATTAATAGAAAATAAAAAATATATTAAAAAGTATAAATTTAATAAAGAAAGATTTATAAGATATTTATTAATAGTTTTTTTGTCGTGCGTTTTTGTTTTTTCAGTTACTAAGTTAATTTTTAATCAAATAGATATGTTTAGAAATAGAAGAGATAGTAAAAATTTAGTTAAAGAGGTTATTAAGTGGCCAAATATAGATCCTTCAAAAAAAGAAGATGATGAAGAAAATAATGAGTCTGATAAAATAATTAATCCAGAAGAAGTGAAGGTTGATTTTAATAAACTTAAAGCTACTAATGAAGATACTATTGGATGGATGATGTTTAATAATATGGCAGTTAATAATCCAGTGGTTCATACAGGCGATAATGAATATTATTTATATCATAATTTTTATAAAAAAAATAGTGAAATAGGGACTTTATTTATGGATCATAGAAATAAGTCTTTTGATGATAGAAATGTAGTTATATTTGGACATTCAACAATAGATAGAACTATGTTTGGGTCAATTAGCGATGTTTTCAAATCTGGATTTTTTAGTAAGGAAAATGCAGATATTATATATTTTTATGATACTAATAATAATTTACTTAAATATAAAATATTTAGTTATTATATTATAGAAAGTGAAGAATATTATATAACTACTAATTTTAAAAGTGATGAATCTTTTGGGGAGTTTTTAAATGTAATTAAAGAAAGAAGTATAGGGAAGTTAAATGTGGAAGTTAATGCGTCAGATAAAATAGTTACATTATCTACATGTGCTGGTTCTAGAGGTTCGACTAAAAGAAGAGTAGTGCATGCTAAAAGAATTTAAAAGAAGAGACTAGTTCTCTTCTTTAATATTTAACTTTTCTAACTCGTCTACAGTTAATCCTGTACATTTTTGATATTTCTTCTAAAGATAAATTTGTGTTTTTTATCATTTCCTTAGCAATATCTAATGTTTTTTCATGTCTTCCTTCTTCAATGCCTTCTTCTTTTGCTGTTTCAAGTCTACTTTCATATAAT
>CAOJDZ010000022.1 GCA_948433815.1 uncultured Clostridia bacterium | reverse complement strand
TTATAAGTTTTTATGAAGAAATTAATAGTTCAAAATTTAAAGATCAATTAAGAGAAGTTATGCCTAATAATTTTTTTACTATTATAGAGTATCAATTAAGACTTAATTCTAAAGAAGTTATAGATTTAATAAAAGAAGAAAATGAATTAAAGACTAGATATAGAAATTTAGATAAAGAAAAAGTATTATTTGATGGAAAAGAGTATTCATTTGCAGAATTAGGGCAGTATCTTAGTAATAAGGATAGAGATATAAGAAAGAAAGTACATGATGCTTTAAATGATTTTTATTATAGTAAACAAAGTATATATGATGATATATTATTTAATCTTGTAAATGTTAGAAATAAAATTTCACAGACTTTAGGATTTAGCAATTATGTTCAATATAGTTTGTTAAGTTTAAAAAGAATAGGCTATGATTATAAAGATATTACTAAATTTAGAGAGTATGTTATTAAATATATAGTTCCAATATGTGAAAAACTTAGAACTTGGCAGAAAGAGGAGTTAGGGGTAGAAGAACTTAAATATTATGATACAGTATTTTATGAAGATATGCCTAATTTAAAATACAATGGTAAAAAATTATTAAGAGAATTTAAAAAGGTATTTGAAAATGTTGACTCAGAAGCATCTAAATTATATAATGATATGCTTTTAAATAAGTATATAGATCTAGAAACTAATGGTAATAAAGTTAATTTTGCGATAACTAATTATTTAGTTCAAAGTGGTTTACCTGTTATAACTGGGAATTTTAAAAATTCATACATGGATGTAATTATTACTTCGCATGAATTTGGGCATTCGCTACAAAAATATTGTTCTTCTATAGAGGATAAAAAATATTTTGTTTCACCCTTATTAAAATATGCTACTATGGAAATCGCAGAAATGTTTTCTTATTCTATGGAATTAATACTAATCGCGTATGTTAGAAATTTATTTAAAACAGATAAAGATTACAAGAAGTATTCTTTTATGAAAACGTATAATTTAGTAATATATTTACCTTATATTTGTTTAGTTGATGAATTTCAGGAACGCATATATACTAAAGAAAATTTAAAAGTTGAGGAATTAAGAGAAGTTTGGTTAGAGTTAGTTAAAAAATATTCACTTGAACAAAGTAATAGTGGACATATTAATTTAGATAGTGGTGGATACTTTTATAGGCAATCACATATATTTTTAAATCCATTTTATTATATTGATTATGCTTTATCTTATTTTGGCGCTTTTACTATATGGAATAAGTGTGAGAATGATTTAAGTTTATTTAAAGAGTTAGGGAGTGTTGCTTCATATTATTCTTTTAAAGATTTAATAGATAAATATAATATGCCTAATCCATTTGATGAAAATACAGTTAAAAATATAGCGCAATTTTTAGATAAAGAATTAGAAGAAAAAAGAGTTGATAATTAATTATGGAAAAATTATTTTTAGAAAAACCTACAATTAATAGAAAAGAAGACGCTATAGATTATTTGAAAGAGCATGTTATTTATAATTCAGATATGAATGGAACTGGAAGTATGGATAGATGTTTAGATGACTTGTCATATGAAGAGTGGATTATAGAGCAAGAAAAACGAGGGGAGTACAAATATGCTACATCTATTAATAGATGTCCTTCTAAAACGTTTTTTGTAGTTAGAGAAAGTGATAACAGAATAATTGGTATGATAAATATAAGATATCAAATTTCTAAAGAATTATTAAATAATGGTGCTTCACATATTGGATATGGTATTAGGCCTACTGAAAGAAGAAAAGGTTATGCAAAAATAGCATTATATTTAGGTATAATAGAAGAACAAAAAATGGGAGAAGATAATATATTATTAGATTGTAATCTTGATAATATAGGATCTAATAAAACAATTCTTGCTTTAGGTGGGGTTTTGGATAAAACAGAAATTGATCCAAATGATAATGAGATGACTAATTATTACTATATCAATGTTAATGATTCAATTATTAAATATCGTGATGATTATAGTTTTATAATATAGAAAAAGAGGTGAAATAAAAATGAATGATAAAAATACAATAAATTGGTTGATTACGATTTATTGTAACCCCCAGTCAAACCCTTATAAATAAAGGATTCTCTTGAATTTAGATCTTGCATATTTTCATTAAAAAAGTGACAAAATCAATAAAAATTGATAAAACCATAGCAATCTTGGTTATATTTTTGATGGGAATTAGAAAGGTGATTACGACGTTGTAACCCCATATAAAATTTATAGCAAAATAAAGAAAGGAGGCGAATATAAATGACAAATAAAATGATTGAAGTTCAAAATATAAAAGTTAATGTTTCTAATATAAATGAAAATGATTATATATGTATTTCGGATATAGCAAAAGCGAAAAGTGATAAATCACGTGCTGCTGATGTAATTAGAAATTGGTTAAGAAATAGAAGCACTTTAGATTTTTTAACTGCTTGGGAGCAAATTTATAATCCCAATTTTAAAGTGTTCGAATCTGAACACTTTAGAAAACAAGTGGGCTTATTAACGTTTACTCCAAGTGTTAGTGAATGGTGTGAAAGAACAAATGCTATCGGTATATATTCCAAATCTGGTAAATATGGTGGTACATATGCTCATAAGGATATAGCGTTTGAATTTGCTTCTCAAATTAGTCCTATTTTCAAATTATACTTGATAAAAGAATTTGAAAGGTTAAAGACATTAGAAAATAAAAATAGAGAGTGGGATGTTAAGAGAATTTTAACAAAAAATAATTATTTAATTCATATAGATGCTATCAAAAATTATATATTGCCTGATAATGATTATTATAAAGATAGAGAGTGGATAAAGTACGCAGAGGAAGCAGACATTCTAAATGTAACTTTATTTAATACAACCGCTAAAAGATGGAGAGAACTTAATCCAAATTTGGCAAAAAATTCAAATGTTAGAGATTATGCTTCAATAAATGAATTAACTGTGCTATCAAATTTAGAGTCTCATAATGCTGAACTAATTAAAGATGGAAAAAGTAAAGAAGAAAGATTTGAAGTACTAAGTGAAATTGCTAAGTATCAACTTAATATACTGAATAATGCAGAAAAGATAAAATTGTTAGGGAGTAATAATGAAGAATAAAAGTTTTCAAGAATTAATTCATGATATGGGGAAGTGTAATGAATGTTTAAATTTACAATGCGAAAATAAATCTCTAATTAATATTTATAAAGACTATAATTTTTCCATTAATATTCCATCAATTTGGACTGATTGGTTTAATAGACTAAATTCAGATATTATGATTATAGGCCAAGATTGGGGTCCTTATAATGATATGAAAAAATTTTATAATTTATTAAATGCGGACAAGAGTAATTGGAAAGAATTGATTGAATCAGAAAAGAGTTCTACTAAAAGAATGTTGGAAAATTTTATTAGCGAATCTTCAAATAAAAAATATTCTTTAGATAATATTTATATAACAAATGCTATAATGTGTGCAAGACAAGGTGAAAATTACAGAGGAAATAATATTGATTTAAAGAAATCCACTTTAAATTGTAGCAAATATCTTTTAAGGCAGATTGAAATTGTAAAACCAAAAGTTATTTTAACTTTAGGCTACTTTCCTTTATTGTCTATATCTAAAATATTTGGTTTTGAAATTGAGAAAACATTAAAAGAGATAATCCTAAAATCTCCAGAAATAGTAATTAAAGATTTTATAATAATTCCATTATATCATCCAGTTGCACAAGTAAAAAAAGAAGAACAATTAAAACAGTATAGGAGGATATGGAAATATATAGATTTAAAGATACAAAATAACAGTGAGGAAGGTGTAAAAAATGAGTGAAAATAATGATAAGGGGTTTAATAAAAGTGTAATCAACTGGTATCCAGGACATATGGTGAAGACTAAAAGACAAATAAAAGAAAAATTATCTTTAGTTGATATAATAGTACATGTAATAGATTCTAGAATACCAAAAAGTTCTTTTGTTAAGGATATAGATGATTTTACAGGAAATAAAGAAAAAATTATTTTAATGAGTAAATATGATTTATGTGATACAAATGAAACTAATAAATGGAAAGAATATTATATTAGTCTAGGATATAAAGTTATTTTAAGTGATATTAATGATAAGAATGTGACTAAAGTTTTAATTAGTGAGATAGAAAAATCTATGGATGAAGTTAATAGTAAACGTAAAGAAAAGGGGCTTCTTCCTAAAAAAGCGAGAGTTATGATAGTAGGGGTATCTAATGTAGGAAAAAGTACACTTATTAATAAATTAGTAAGTAAAAAAGTTGCAGAAGTAGGGAATAAACCAGGAGTAACTAAAAATATTAGTATGATTAAAATAAATGATAAAGTTGATTTAATTGATACTCCAGGTGTTTTGTGGCCTAAATTAGAGACGGAAGAGCAAGCACTTAATTTGGCAAGTATGACTATTATTAAAGAGGAAGTAGTTCCTACCGATGAAATTGCTGTTCATATTTTGAATAAATTAAATAGTTTTTATAAAGATAAATTAGAGAATCTATTTGGTATAAAAGAGTTTGATAGAGATGAAATAGTAGATGCTTATGAAAATATTGCTAAATTTAAGAATATTCCTAAAGTAGGTGGAGAAACTGACTATGATAGAGTAAGTTTGTTTATTTTAAATTCTATAAAAAATGAATCTTTAAATGGGATTACATTTGACAGAATGTAGTTAATATGGTATAATGTTTTTCCGAAATGGGGGATAATATGGAAATGGGTGTTAAATATAGAAAAGATTTTGATGCTACTTTCTTTGCCATTAGAGAAGATCAAATAGAAAAAGAGATGATAGATCTTAAAACAAAATATGGATTTAGTAGAAGTAATATTAATACTACTGTAAATTTTTATATGATTCAAAAAGCTATTAAAGTTGGAGATGTTTCTAAAAATGTAAGTCTTATGTTTTTTATATTAGGTACAATTGGTTTTGGTGAGTCTAAAGAAGAAAAATTAAATTTTGTGAGAAATAATCTTAGACTATTTTTAGATGCTAATAGTAATTTTGTAATTAAACTAGCAATTCTTTCACATTTTAATTTTCTTAAAGATGCTATTAGAAGAAATTATTTGTCAAGATTAAGATTACCTGTACGCGTTTTATATGCGTTATTAAGTAGTAATATTAAATTTGATTCTATATTAGAACTTGATGAAATATATGAAAAAATGTCTTTAGAAGAAAGAGAAACATTATTAGCGATGCATCGTTTATCAGGTGACATTCAAAATGTATTATATAGTGAAATGATGGATAAAATGAATAAAAGAAATGAACTAAAAAAACGATTAGTAGAGAGAAGAGTTGCAAAGAAAACTAGTGAAGAATAAAAAAGCGATGATATTAGAGTGTATCATCGTTTTCTAATGTGTCATCTGCGTCATCATTTTCAATGTTTTCATTATCTTCATTTATATTTGGTGTGTCATCTATTATTTCATCAGTTTCTTGTCTTAGTATGTGTTTATCAAGATTTAATTTTATAATAGAAGAATTATCTTTTTCTTTATATTCTATTCCTTCTGATAATTTATACGTTAAAACAGTATCATTATTAAATAATGTATATATTTCTCCTTCATTTTGGCCTTTATTAATTGCTATAGAATCTGCTAGTACCATAAGAATTATTTTACCTATTGCGTCATTATTTTCTAATTCTGTTTGTAAATAACCATTTTTAAGTTTGTATTTATATTCTTTAATTTCAACGCCTTCATATGATATTTTTATATTTTTTCCGTCAAGTCTTGCTATTATTGAAGTGTTTACGCTTTCATAGTTTTTTATTACTTTTGTATTATTAAATACTTCAACTATATTTTTTAAATCAGTTTCTCTATTTTTAAATAATATATTGTTATAAATTAAACCGCTTACTGCACAGGTTAAACATATTAATGTAATAAATCCCCAAAATATAGTTCTAAAAAGATTTTCTTTTTTCATATTATCACCCTTTATTCTATATTTATTATAAAATAAAAGAGAGTAAAAGAAAAGAGAAATATTAAATACTTCTCATAATATCCATATTTTTGTATGGATTCTTTTTATCTATTCTATCTGGAAATAATATTCCGTCTAAATGGTCCATTTCATGTTGGAAAGCAACTGCGATTTCTTCTCTAACTCGTTCTTCTTTATAATTACCGTTAATATCATAAAAGCCTACAGTTATTCTAGCGTGCCTAGGTATAATTCCGTCTACATCTCTGTTGACACTTAAACATCCTTCTCCTTCTTCTACATAAACTAGTTCATTTGAATAAGATATAAGAGTAGGGTTAATTACTGTGTATTCAATAAATTCTCCATCTTCTTTTTTATATGATATTACAAATATTCTTTTTGATTTGCCAAGTTGAGGGAAGGCAAGGCCCATACCAGCACGTAAATTTAATTTTTCAGCTTGTTCCTCGTCTTGACTTAATCTTAAATATTCAATAGAATCATTTATAAGTTTTATATCTTCTTCTTCTAAAGGAAAATTTGCATCTATGCTTTTTTGTCTTAAAATTTTATTTTTTTCATCTAATATATCTGAAGTTTTTAACATAATTCACCTCTTAAGTTATTATATTGTACTAAAAAAAACACAAAAAATCAATTCTTAAGTATAAATTATTAATTTGAAAATATAATTTATTTAGATAAATTAATTGTTGACAGTGTGTATTAAATATGTTACCATTGTATGGGTTTGGGGGTTGTAAAACAAATGAAGAAAGGAAATATGACAGATAATTGGTTAGATTTAAATACAAGATTAATTGCACATTCAAAAAAGCCAGTTTTGGATGCTATAGCAGTAGATCCTTTGAATGGTGATGAACTTTTAAATAGTATATTACTTTATGCTGTGGATTTAGGAGATATGTATACTGCTAATGCTGTACATAAGGCAATATGTCTAAATGCACTTTTTAGAACTAATAAATTTGTTGCAGCAAATAACGTAGGTCAAGCTCAAGAATATTTAAATAGTTTAGATGAAGATGAAAGAAGTTCATTGTTAACTGATTTTTTTATGAAATTTAGTATGAATTTTGGAACTCCAGATGATGTTGAAGCTCTAAGAGTACTTACAGAATATTTAAAACAATCATCATTAGTTTTAAGGTAAAATTAAAAGGAAGATTTTCTCTTCCTTTTTTAGTTATTATAGTTTAGGAAACCTGCTCCAAATACTACGACAAGTAATATAAATAATACTAATATGATAGCTGCACCGTAACCATATCCGCCATTTCCATAACCATATCCACCATAATTTGGACAACAGTTATTATAGCCATATGAATTTCCGTATCCACCACTATATCCATAATAATACATAGTATACCCTCCTTTAACTATCTATAATAATTTACGCAATTTTTATATTTTTGACATTATAAATACCTAAATAATAAAAAATATTTTAAAATATAAAATTTTATGTTATTATTACTGTAGAGATAATATGAAGAAAACAAGTATTTTTAGTAAAATAGATAAGCCTCTTTTATTTATGTGTATTCTTTATAGCATAATAGGGGTTATTATGGTTTTATCAGCATCTAGTGTGAGTGCTGTTTTAAAGTATGGGGAAAATCCGTATTATTTTTTTGTTAGACAATCATTATTTGTAATAGTAAGTTATTTTATAGGTTTTTTTATTGTTTTAAGATTTCCTTTAAAGAAGTATAAGAATTTTTTACCTTTAGCACTTTTGGGTATTTTAGGTATTTTAATTTATCTTATTATTTATGGAGAATTTACTAATAGTGCTCGTTCTTGGATAGATATAGGTCCTTTTGGATTTCAACCTAGTGAGTTTGCTAAGAGCGTTGTTATTATTTATATGGGAATTTTTTATGGTGAGATGAAGAGAAAGAATGATAATAAGTATTCTATTTTTATTCCTCTTGCTTATGCAATAATAGTATTCTTTTTAATAGCACTTCAGCCTGACCTTGGGACTGGTATTATTTTTGCGGGTATTGTATTTTTAACTTTTCTTGCGATTCCTTTTCATAATAATCAGTTAATTAAAACACTTAAAATAGTATCTGGAACAGTTGCAGTGTGTGCTGTTGTGTTTCTTATGTCTGGGACTGACCTTTTAACTGATATGCAAAA
>CAOJDZ010000021.1 GCA_948433815.1 uncultured Clostridia bacterium | reverse complement strand
TTAATTAAGTTATCATAAAATTCGATATTATATCCTTTAGTGTTTGAAATGTAACTTATGTCTTCTTTAACATTATAGTTTAATAAGTAAGCGGCTATTAAGGTGTCAAAATTACAGTTGGATAAATCTATACCTAGTTTTTTTAGAACTACTATACATTTCTTTAAATCATAAGTTTCAGTAGCGTGAATAAATAGATGTTTATTATTTTCTATTTGTTCCTTTGGTAAGTAATAACAAGTATCTCCATCATATATACTTAAACCTAGTATTTTACTTTGATGATAATTTTCATTATTAACTTCTAAATAGAAAGCGAAGTCTTTATCTATATTTATAACACTATCTACTATTTTTATTTTTAATTCTTTTTGTGGTTCTTTTTTAGTTTCTCTTTTAATTAATGAATAAAATTCTAAATCTTCATATATACTCATTAATTTGTCTTCGTTTTTGTTTCCTATTTTTATGTCTTCAAATGTTATATTTAGGGGTACATCTTTATAAATTGTAGCTAGTTCTTTTGAAAAAAATGCGTTTTCCTTGTCTGTTTCTAATTTTTCTTTTAGTTTTCCTTTTATTGTTTCTACTGAATTATATACTTCTTCTAGTGTGCCATATTCTTTTAGGAGGTTTAATGCAGTTTTTTCGCCTATTCCTTTAACACCTGGGATATTATCACTTGGGTCTCCCATAAGTGCTTTTAAATCTATAATTCTTATAGGTTCAATTCCATAGTATTCTTTGAATGTTGTTTCGTTCATTAATATATAATCTTTTTGTTTTAATAGTTTTACGTTCACGTCATGGCTTATTAATTGTAGTAAATCTTTGTCGCTACTTACTATTGTAGCGTCATAGCATTCATCTTCGTCTGCCATTTTTGCGAAAGTTCCAATTATGTCATCTGCTTCATAATTATCTATACTTATAGCTGTTATGCCAAGAGCATCTAATATGTCATATGCTACTGGGAACTGAATTAATAAGTCATTGGGAGTTTCTATTCTTCCTGCTTTGTAATCTTTATATTTTTCATGTCTAAAATTTTTACCTTTATCAAAAGCTACCATTATGTATTCTGGATTTTCTTCGTTTATTATCTTGTTGATCATGTTTATGAATCCGTATAAAGCGTTAGTTGGAAAGCCTTTAGAGTTTTTCATTAGGTTTCCATTGTATGCTGTTGCATAGTAACTTCTATATAGTAAATTGTTCCCATCTATTAGTATTGCTCTTTTCATTATTATCACCTTAAATTAAGTATACCACATGGGCCAGTTTTTAGGAAGTTAAAATATTAGTGTGACTAATAATGTGTTATTTAATTACAAAATAAAATACACTTTTGGTTATGTAGTGTATTTATGTTTTTTTATATTGATAATAGTGAAAAATGTGCATGCACCTAGTAGATTTAATATTAAATCATCTATGTCACAGTAACCTATTTGTAATATATACTGCATTATTTCTATAAATGATATTATTAAAATCATTATTAAAGTAAAAGTTTTCATATCTTTTATTTTAAATATAGTTTTTAGAAAATATGCGAATGGTGTGAATGCGATTATATTACCAAATATGTTTCTTATAAAGAATCTTAGGCTTAATTTACCTATTATGAATTCTTTTGTTATAGTTATTATGTTTTTAAATGGTATTAGATTTATATCATAATTTCCTACTTCTCTTCCTAAATAATTTTTGAATAATGTGAGGTAAAGAAGTATAGAGATATAGAAAATAAAGCATGTGATTATAATTATATTTTTCTTTTGTTTCATATTGCTATTGTATCACATTAATTAGTTGTTATACAAATAGGTCTAAACTTAATTGGCTACTTTCTGGGAGTTGATCTAGTACACCTAAACCTCTCATTTTATCTATTAAAGCAGCTGAAACTTTTCCTCTTATCTGTAAGTCTTCTATGCTTACAAATGGTCTATCGTTTCTTTCTTCTACTATTTTTTTTGCGGCTATATCTCCCATTCCATCTAGAGTTGTAAATGGTGGGATTAATCCAGTTCCATCTTTATTTATTTTAAAGAATGTTGCATCACTTTCTAATAAACTTATGTTTTCAAAATGGAAACCTCGATGAATCATTTCATTAGCGATTGAAAGGGATGATAATATTGATTCTTCTTTATTGCTTTTGTCAAATCCTTTTGCTTGTATGTTTTCTATAGCGGTTTTAATTGCTTTTTCTCCTTTAATCATTGAGTCTATGTCAAAATCTGATTCTCTTATACTTAAATAAACTCTGTAGTAATTAATTGGGTGATATAGTTTAAACCACGCTACTCTAAATCCGTTTATGACATAAGCTGATGCGTGGGCTTTAGGGAACATGTATTTTATTTTTTCACATGAGAGAATATACCAATCTGGAACGTTGTGTTCTTTCATTATTTCTTTAAATTCTAGCCATTTATCTGGTTCTTTTGCTGTTTTACCTTTACGTATAAATTCACTCATTTTGAATGCTTGTCCGTTATCTATTCCACATTTTATTAAATAAATCATTATATCATCACGACATCCAATAACTTTATCGAATTCGCAAGTTCCGTTTATAATTAAGTCTCTAGCATTTCCATTCCAAACGTCTGTTCCGTGTGATAATCCAGATATTTTAATTAAATCTGCAAATTTTGTAGGTCTTATTTCTTCTAGCATTTTTATTACAAAGTTTGTACCAAATTCAGGTACTCCCAATGTTCCTGTTTGGCAATTTATTTCTTCTGGAGTAACACCTAGTGCTTCAGGGCTATTGAATAAACTTAACACGCCTCTGTCGTCTAGTGGGATATCGTTAATATCTATTTGAACATCGTCGCTTAGATATTTTAATACTGTAGGATCATCGTGTCCTAGAATATCTAGTTTAAGAACATTTTCTTCAATATCGTGGAATTCAAAGTGTGTTGTGTACCATGCCGCTTCTGTGTTTTCTGCTGGATATTGGAAAGGAGTAAAATCAAATACATCTTTATAGTCTGGTATAACAATTATTCCTCCTGGGTGTTGCCCGCTGGTTCTTTTTACTCCAGTTATACCTTGGGCTAGCCTTTCTATTTCAGGACGTCTCATTGTAATTCCTTTGTCTTCTGCGTATATTTTTACGAAACCAAATGCTGTTTTTTCTGCGATGGTTGAAACTGTTCCAGCGCGATATACGTTATTTTCTCCGAATAGGACTTTGGTGTAGTCGTGGCTTTGAGATTGGTATTCACTTGCTAGGTTAAGGTCAATATCTGGTGTTTTGTCTGCATTAAATCCAAGGAATGTTTCAAATGGTATGTCTTGTCCTTGTCTTTTCATTAAAGTGTCACATTCGCAATTTCGTTCTGGCATATCGAATCCACTTCCGTATTTTAAGTTATATGGTTTTCCTTCTTCATCTTGGAAAATACTTTTTTTACAGTTTGGACATACATAATGAGGAGGTAAAGGGTTAACTTCTGTTATACCACAGAAAGTTGCGACTAAACTTGAACCTACACTACCACGAGAACCTACAATGTATCCATGTGCATTTGAATCTTCTACTAAACGTTGAGCGATTAGATAGATAACATCGTATCCACCGTTTATTATTCCAGTTAATTCTTTATCAAGTCTAGTTGCGATTAATTCTGGTAATGGATCTCCATAAATTTTTGTGGCATTTCCATAAACTGTATCTTTTATTATTTGTACTGAATTTTCCATACGCGGCGGGTTAAGGCCTGGTTTTACTATTTCGACATCTTCAAACATGTCTGCGACTTTATTTGAGTTAGTTACTACTATTTCGTATGCTTTTTCTTCTCCTAAAAATTCAAATTCACTAAGCATTTCATTAGTAGTCATAAAGTATGCGTTTGGTATTGTTTTTATATTTGGTTTATATAGAGGGTGGAAACCTCCTCCTGGTTGTTTTTGGGTTATTAGAATTTCTCTATAAATGTTGTCTTCTGGGTCTAAAGTGTGTACATCTCCTGTTGCGACTACCATTTTTCCAACTTTGTCTGCACAGGCTACTATTTTATTGATTATATTGTAAATGTCAGCTTTACTTGAAACGTCTCCACTTTCTATTAAATGGTCAGTTATGCTAGGTGGGTTTACTTCTATAAAATCATAGAATTTCATTTGATTCATCAATTCTTCTTCATTGCTTCTTTTTGCTGTTTCAAATATTTCACCATTTATACATCCAGAACCTATAATTAGTCCTTCTCTTAAACTTGATAATACGCTTTTAGGAGTTCTTGGTGTTCTATAAAAATATTTTGTGTTAGCGTAACTTATTATTTTAAACATATTTTTTAAGCCTACATTATTTGTAGCATATACAGTTATGTGATAAGGTCTATTTGTTTTGTATGCTAAAGAAGGATCTACCATATTTTTTAAATCACTTATTGTTTGGAAGTTTGCACCTAAGTCTTTTATCATTTTATGAAAAACAAGTGCTGTTCCTTCTGAGTCGTAGTCTGCTCGGTGGTGAGCATTTTCATCCCAAGGGACATTGTATCTTTTAACGAGTGCTGTTAAATTGTGCCTTCCTGCATCTGGATTTTGTGCTTTGCTTATTTCCATGGTGTCAATTACTACATTATCAAATGTTCCTAAATTATATTTTGCATAAGCACTTTCCATAAATGATATATCAAATCTAGCGTTTTGTGCGACCATTGGGGCGTTTCCTACCCAACTCTTGAATCTTCTTGTTACTGTTTCTTCGTCGTCTTTATCTTTTAACATTTCATCAGTTATATTAGTAACAGCGGTTGTGTCTTCTCTTAAAGGGTGGCCTGGATTAATTAATTCGTCAAATCTATCAGTTATTACGCCTTCTTTTATTTTAACGGCACCAATTTCTATCATTTGGTCTCCAGCGGCTGCGTTGAAACCTGTTGTTTCTGTATCAAATACAACGTATTCGCTTGTTTTAAGTGGTAAATCACTATCTTTATTTATTATTAATATTTCATCGTTTACTGCGAATAATTCGACACCAAATAATACTTTAATATCACCTTTACTTTTGTATACTTTAGGGAAACATTGTATTCCGTTTTTATCAGTTATTCCAATAGCTCTGTGTCCAAAATGAGCGACTTTTTTAAGTAATTTACTTGGTGCTATAAGTCCGTCCATTTGACTCATGGTTGTATGACAATGTAGTTCTACTCTTTTTACTTCAGCATCATCAGTTCTTTTTGTAGTGTTTCTGTCGAAAGTTTCTACATCTCTAATATTTAATACTAAATCTCCTACAAAAGTATCGTGTTTTACGTAACCTTTTATTTTATACCAAGAACCTTCTTTAATTCTTTTTGTTACGTTTTCTACTACACTAGCTTCTTTAGTAAATATTTTTGCGAGTAAGGAGTCGGTGTAATCGCTTATTTTATACGTTATTATAGTGAAACCGGATGCTGTTACTTTTACATCTATTCCAAATACAAATACTTCGACGCAAACGTCTCCCATTTCTGCGATTATGTTTTTTAGATCAGTTTTTTTAGCTTTTATTTCATTTCCAATTATTACTGTTGTTTCTTTTTGTTCTATTTTTATAGTTTCGGGAGTTACTTCTGTTTGTTTTAAAAGTTCTTTAGCTTCTTCGCTTTTTTCATTATTTATTTCAGCTTCTATAGTAATATTTAAATATCCCATGTTAATTAGAAATTCTTTTATTTCTTCTTTTATAGAATTTATTTTTTCTATTTCTGCATTATTGGCTACTTCAATTTTGATATTGTTTTCGTCTATTAATATGTCTTCTTCTTTGATGCTATTTAATGTTGGACATTTATCTTGAATGTTTTTAAAGGCATGCAAAAAATAGTCTTTTAAGTATTCACTATCATCATGTTTAAAGACAAAATAAACTATTTTAACTGATGGAAGTGATTTTGATTTCTCACATATCGTTTTATATATTTCTAAAGTTATCATTGTCTTTAATTCAATGTATAAAGTCCAACTTTCTTCTTCTCTATTGATTACTACATTTTTTAGAGTTGCACCTAAAAAAGAAGACGAATCTTCATCATTTAAATTTATTTTTTTAAAGAATTTTTCTAATTTATTGTCCATATTACTACACCTATTTTGATTATAACATGTTCATATTAAATACCTCAAGCGAACACGTTAAATTATTTTGGAAAAATAAAACAATAGTGATTATTTTACTAATTCACTATTATATTTATTACATTTTTCTTCTAATAGTTTAAAATTGCAACATCTAGATAAGATGTTATTTGGAAGATTATTATTTGTATAATCAAAATATAGTGCTTTTGCTCTTGTAATTACTAAATCATAGTTTCTATTTAGCCAGTATACTTGTGATTTTAATAGATTACTATAATTTAAATCATTTTTATTTTCTGTATTAATTGGTGTAATGTTTTGGTTTTTTACTGGCAACATATTATTGTAATTAATGGCACCTAAACGTCCTTTATCTAATCTTAAAAAATCAATTGTATCGTACATTTTTAAATGTTTTGGTTTAGGACTTGATAATGGTGCAAAGTATAGTAGTTCATTAACGCTAAATAAAATACCCACAAATGGTCTCAATTTTTTATTATCATGATTATATGGTACACGGTAATCATATTTTCTTAAGTAATCACAATATTTTTCATTTATTATCGCTAGTTTTATTTTTTGCATGATTCCTCCTTTCTTTAGATATTATAAACTATGTGTTAAATGCCTGTCAAAGAAAAAAACTAGAGATTAAATCTCTAGTTACTTTTTTGATTTCCTGTCACAGCCGGAATCGCTCAACTTTTTTGATTTCCTGTCACAGCCGGAATCGCTCAACTTTTTCTTTTACATAATTTCTTATGTAGTTTAATAGTACCATATAATGACTAGATAAGTCAATTATTTCTCTTCTTTTTTATATTTTTCAATTTTTAAATCAGTGTATGTTTGCTTCTGTTTTAATTTTCTTGAAATCCCAATCATTTTTATTATATTTTAAATTCATCAAAGAAATCACTCATTGTCATGGTTTCAAATACTTCTTCTGTTTCTTTTTTTTCTTCTTTTACTTCTCTAGTTGTAGATTCATTATTGTCTGTTATTTCTTTTTCATTGTTATTGTTATCATTTTTAATTTGTGGCTCATCTATGTTTTTGTCATCAATAACTTTTAATCTAGCTTCTTTAAATACATTTTCTATTTTTTCTTTATCAATTACACTTCCTACACTAGGTTTTTCCATTATATTGATTTCACTAGACTTTAACATTTTTGTTTCGTCTTGTATTATTCCATAACTTGTTTCTCTACTTCCTGCGTATGTTTTAATTATTCCATAACTTTTAGTTTTAGGACTTTTTAGAATGTTATCACCTTTTAGACTACGCTTACTGAATTCTATTTCATCTAGTTTAATTCTTTTCGCTGTGTTTTTGTCAGTGAATATTGTTATATATTCATGAGAACTATTAGTAATGAATCCATTTGTTACTTCGTCATTTACTAATTTAATTCCTTTAACTCCACTTGTTTTTAGGCCTACTACTGGTATTTCTTCTTTGTCAAATTTAAGTGCAAATCCGTTTTTAGTGATTATGTATACGTCTCCATCATTAATGCTAGCACTTACTAATTCATCTTCGTCTTTTAATTTAAATATTACCATAGGTTTAGAATATCTTGTAACTGGTAGATTTTTAAGTTCTGTTCTTTTGACCATTCCATTTTTACTAAATAAAGTGATTGTTCTTGTATCAAAAGATTTTATTCCAAATGAACTTATTATTTGTTCTCCTTCTTTTATTGTTATATAAGAACTTACATGTTTACCTATTTCTTTATATTTTACTTCAGTTAAATCTCTAACTGGAAGATATAAATAGTTACCTAGATTTGTTATAAGTATTATAGTGTCTATGTTATTAATTTTATATAAGCCTATAGTATAGTCTCCTTCTTTTAGACCGAATTCAGTGTCTTTGCTAGAGTTATAACTTTTTATACTTATTTTCTTTATATAACCGCACGCAGATACGCTTACTATAAAGTCTTCTTTAGGAATCATACTTAATTCATCTATTTTTATTTCTGTGATTTCATCTCTTATAATAGTTCTTCTAGGTGTAGCGTATTCTTTTTTAATATTTTTAAGTTCATCTTTTATTACACCTTTCAAAACTTCTTCATCATTTATGACAGTCTTTAAATAGTTGATTTTCTTAGTTAGTTCTTCAAATTCATTTTGTAAATCAGTTACGTCTGTATTAGTTAATTTGTATAATTGCATCATTACAATAGCTGTTGCTTGTTCTTCTGTGAAAGTGTATTCTTTAACTAAGTTTGCGATTGCATCACCTTTATTTTTACTAGCGCGTATTGTTTTTATTACTTCATCTAATATATCTAAGGCTTTTATGAATCCTTCGACTATGTGAATTCTTGATAAAGCATGTTCTAATTCAAATTTAGATCTATTTAATACGACTTCTT
>CAOJDZ010000020.1 GCA_948433815.1 uncultured Clostridia bacterium | reverse complement strand
ATTAAGTTAACAAGTGGTAATCCCTTTGAAGTTCTAGAGAATTCAGGTATTTCATATCCCTTTAATCTATATACACGACCCTTATTACTAAAGAATAATAAGAAATCATGTGTGGATAAGTTAATAATTTGTTCTACAAAATCCTCATCATTTGTGGACATTCCTTTAATTCCAACGCCACCTCGATGTTGAGTTTTATAAGTATCCGTTGTCATTCTCTTAATATAATTTTTGTTCGTAATAGTGACAATTACATCTTCTTCTGGTATTAAAGACTCATCTTCTATATATTCAATTGCTGTCATATCTATATCTGTTCTTCTATCATCAGCAAATCTAGCCTTAATTTCTAACATTTCTTCTTTTATAATTGATAAAACTTTTTCTTCACTACCTAAAATCGCTCTTAATTCATCAATTAATGTTAATAACTCTGCTAATTCTGCTTCTATCTTACTTCTTTCTAAGCCTGTTAAACGTCTTAACTTCATTTCTAAGATACTATCTGTTTGAATTTCAGTTAATTTAAAACGTTCCATTAATGTAGCTTTAGCTACAACATCACTTTCGCTATTTCTAATAATGTTGATAACTTCATCAATATGATCCAAAGCAATCTTATAACCTTCTAAAATGTGTACACGTTTTTCTGCTCTCTCTAAATCAAAACGAGTTCTTCTAATAACAACTTCCTTTTGGAAATCTATATATTTAGAAATAATGTCTTTTAATCCTAAAATTCTTGGTTGCCCTTGATCTAACATCAAGAAATTAATACCAAAAGTCGTTTGGAGTGAAGTATGTTTATATAAATTATTCAAAACAACATTTGCATTTGCTTCTTTCTTTAATGTAACAACAATTCTAATACCATTTTCAAGGTTAGTTTCTTCATGTAAATCAGCAATACCATCTATTATCTTATCTCTTACTAATTCTCCAATACGTTGCTGTAAATCGCGTTTATTCACCTGATAAGGCAATTCAGTAATAATTAATTTACTCTTACCGCCTGTTTCATCAACTTCTACCTTACTCCTTATTGTTATAGAACCTTTACCAGTCTCGTAAGCCTTAACAATTCCGCTATTCCCTAAAATTGAAGCTCCTGTAGGAAAATCAGGTCCTTTAATATAAGTCATTAACTCAGGTGTAGTGATATCATGATTATCTATATAAGCTACACATCCATCTATTACTTCTCCCAAATTATGAGGAGGAATATTAGTAGCCATACCAACAGCGATACCCATAGTACCATTAACTAAAATATTAGGAAATCTACTTGGAATAACTTGAGGTTCTTTTCTAGTCGAATCAAAGTTATCATCAAAATCCACAGTATTCTTGTTAATATCTCTTAATAATTCCATAGATAATTTAGATAGTCTTGCTTCAGTATAACGCATAGCAGCAGCGCCGTCTCCGTCCATAGAACCAAAGTTACCATGTCCATCAATTAAAGTATGTCTATAACTAAATGGTTGAGCCATTCTAACTAAAGAATCATAAATTGCAGTATCACCATGTGGATGGTAATTACCCATAACTTCTCCTACAGTTTTAGCACTTTTTCTAAAAGGCTTGTCTGGAGTATATCCGCTTTCATACATAGAATATAAAATTCTTCTATGAACAGGTTTAAGTCCATCACGTAAATCTGGTAATGCACGAGCGACAATAACACTCATCGAATAATTCAAAAATGATGTTTCCATCTCATTAACTATATTTGTATTTTGTAATCTATCCATTTCAAAACCTCCTATATATCCAAGTTTGCAACATATTGTGCATTAGTCTCTATAAAATTACGTCTAGGATCAACTTCTTCACCCATCAATGTCTCAAACACCTTATCAGCAAGCATTGCATCTTCAACAGTAATTTGTTTTAAAACTCTATTTTCAATACTCATTGTAGTCTCTCTAAGTTCCTTAGCATCCATTTCTCCTAGACCTTTATTACGACTTATTTCTACTCTAGTTGTTTCTGGTAAACTTGCTATATAATCATCTTTTTCTTTTTCGTCTAAACACCACTTTATAGTTTTACCATGAACTACCTTAAATAATGGTGGCTGTGCTGCAAAAACATGCCCTGCCTCTACAACTGGTCTAAAAAATCTATAAAATAATGTTAATAACAATGTTCTAATATGGTCTCCATCAACATCGGCATCTGTCATTATAACAATTTTATGATAACGTAACTTTGATAAATCAAATTCATCACCAATTCCAGTACCAAAAGCAGTAATAATGCTACGTATTTCTTCATTTCCAAGTGCTTTATCAAGTCTAGCCTTTTCAACATTTAATATCTTACCACGAAGAGGTAAAATTGCTTGAGTCATATAATCACGACCCTCCTTAGCACTTCCTCCCGCAGAATCTCCTTCGACTATAAAGATTTCACTAACAGTAGGATCATTACTCTTACAATCTGTTAATTTTCCCCATTTATTAGTAATTTCAAGACCACCTTTACGACGAGTCATCTCACGAGCTTTCTTAGCAGCCATTCTAGCACGACTTGCCATCATACTTTTTTCAACTATAATTTTAGCTTCTGCTGGATTTTCTAGTAAAAACTTTTCTAATTTTTCTCCGAAAACACTACTAGCAATCTTTCTAACTTCAGCATTACCAAGTTTAGTCTTAGTCTGTCCTTCAAACTGAGGATCTGGATGTTTACAACTTACAATCATAGCTAGTCCTTCTTTAACATCATCGGCAGTTAAAGCGTCTTCCTTACTCTTTATAATATTATTATTTTTAGCATAATTGTTGATAACTCTAGAAAGAGCAAGTCTTACACCATCTTCATGTGTTCCACCTTCTACTGTATTAATATTATTAGTAAATGAATAAATATTTGAACTATATCCATCATTATATTGAAGGGCTACTTCTATTTCGATACCGCTATCCTCACCTTCACAATAAATAACACTATCATGAATAGGTTTCTTATTTTCGTTTAACATCTTAACATACTCAATAATACCGCCATTATAAAGAAATGCTTCGCTTTTATCAAATCTTAAATCAATTAATTTAATTTGTAACCCTTTATTTAAAAATGCTAACTCACGAGCGCGATGCTTCAAAGTTTCATAATTATAAATAGTTGTTTCCTTAAAAATCTCAGGATCCGGTTTAAAGGTTACTGTAGTACCAGTTCTGTTTTCATCACATTTATCTATTATTTCTAGTTTACCTGAAGGCTTCCCACCATCAACAAACTTTTGATAATAAACATTACCATTTTGATAAATTTTAACTTCTAACATTGTACTTAACGCATTAACAACACTAGCACCAACCCCGTGAAGACCACCACTTACTTTATAGCCGCCTCCACCAAATTTTCCACCAGCATGAAGTACTGTAAAAATAGTTTCTACTGTACTTACTCCAGTTTTAGGGTGTATTCCTGTAGGTATTCCTCTACCATCATCCTTTACTGTAATTGATTCATCTTTATTTATAACTATTTCAATATCATCACAATAACCAGCTAAAGCTTCATCTACTGCATTATCTACTATTTCCCATACTAGATGATTTAAACCCCTCTCACTTGTAGAACCAATATACATACCAGGTCTCTTTCTTACTGCTTCCAAGCCTTCTAAAACTTGAATATCACTTTCATTATAATGTTCTTCATTCATTACTATCATCCCTCCTACTTAACTCAATCACTTTTGCCTTTTTTACCATACTAGGCTTGATATTATTTATATCAGTTGTTGTAATAAACACCTGTATATTCTTATTTAAATTATTTAAAATACTATTTTGATTAACACTATCTAACTCACTAAACAAATCATCTAAAAGTAAAATAGGCTCCTCATAATAATCATTAATAAGCACTTCTAATTCTGCTAACTTTAAAGATAATAAAATTAACTTTTGAATTCCTTGAGAACTAAAATCCTTCGCATTAACTTCATTATGAAGAAATTCAATATCATCTCTATGAATTCCTGTCTTTGTAAGCCCTAAATTCAGTTCATTACTTCTATTTCTCTTAAGTAACATCACAATTTCAGATACACTTTTCCCTAAAAACTGACTATTATATTTAATATATAAAGTATCGTTTCTACGAAATTTATAAAAAATTCTTTTAATATACTTATTTAACTTTTCTATATACTCCGCCCGTAACTTACAAATTTCAAACCCATATTCTGCGATTTTTGAATCTAAAACATCTAAATAAGTTAAATCCATATTAGAATTGATATAAACTTTCTTTAAATAATCATTCTTATTCTTAATAAGTACATTATATTTATTTAAAACATTTATATATGACTTATTAATCTGTGCTAGTGCTATATTTAAATAATTTCTTCTAGTATTAGGAGACTCTTTTATTATTCTTAATTCATCTGGAGAAAACAATATAACCTTATATTGACAAATAAAATCACTTATTCTTTTTTTAAGATTATTATTAATTTTAGTTTTCTTACCAATTGATGTTAAAGTAAAATCTAATTTTTTAGTTTTATCTTGATAATCAAGTTCTATTTTAATTTTAGAATAGTCAGTATTATTTTTAACAATAACATAATCATCATTGCTCTTAAAAGTTCTAGCTAAACTACAAACATAAATACTTTCTAATATTGAAGTCTTTCCTACTCCATTTTCACCTATAATAATGTTCATTGACTCTAACTCATCAACTTTATACTTACTATAATTTCTAAAATTTGTTAATTCTAACTTCCTGACATACATTTTAAAACCTCTTTTAACACTGTTACAAAAAATAATAGGTATACAAGTACTCCTATACCTATTACTAATTATATCACAAATATGCCCATTTCAATAGTTTTTTTAATAATTTCTACTTATTCTATCTGCTAAAACAGCACTTAGTCTAGACGCTTTTAAATATTGATTATTAAAACTATAATAAGATACAGGGACTTCCATTTTAAATCCATTCTTGAATCTTACAATAGTAACACCCTTTTTACTCTTATTTGAATAAAAATCAATGATATTATTATAACTAATCCATAAAGTATTTTTTTTAGTTGGTGAAGAAATCGGAATAAAAACTAACCTTGAAACTTCCTCAATTATAATAGGATTCTTATATCTAGTTTTTATAAACTTTTGACTTCCTCTTAATCTAGACTTGTAACTAACTCCAAAATATTCGCAACTATGCTCTATTACTCTAAAAGGTGTTTCATTAATATTATATGACCTAGTTTCTTCTAGAACCTTGCATCCATTTTCTCCAATAGGAACTACTGCAAGAGTATGCCCATTCACTTCATAACTCATCTATTTCCTCCTTTCTTGGGTCGGTATAATAACATACCTCTCTGTCGAAATTTGTCATTTTATGTCGATAAAAGAAAAAAAGTACTTATTTATTAATATTTTAAGTACTTTTCTATATTTAATACGTCTTTATAGGTAATATAAGTTGAAGTAGATCTCCATTATCATCTTCTCTTATAATTATAGGTTTAATCTCTCCACTAAAATAAATTGTAACTTCTTCACTATTAAAACTTCTTAAAGCCTCCATCATATATTTAGCACTAAAAGAAATTTTAATATCTCCACCTTTAATTATATCTATATTCATAACTTCCTCTATTTTACCAATTTCAGGACTACTAGAAGTTATTACTAACTTATTTCCCTTAGTTTCTAATGAAACAATATTTTTATCTTTTGCTTGAGCCAAAATTGAAGCCCTGTCCATAACACTATAAAATTCATCTAAATTTAATCTATATATAATATCAAATTCACTTGGAACAAGTTGATCAGTATTAGGATAACTTCCATTTAATAGACTAGATTGAAATAAAATACCATGATATTTAAATAATACCTTATTAGAAAATGCATGTAATTCAATCTCATCATCATCTTCATCGATTAACTTAACAAATTCATTTATATTTTTAGCTGGAATAACCAAGTTAATATTCTCATCTGTCATACTATTAAATTTAACTTGTTTTTTAGCAAGCCTATAAGAATCAGTCGCTACACATTCTAAACTATTACCAATTATCTTCAAATTAATACCAGTTAACAAAGGTTTACTCTCTTGTGCTGAAGTAGCAAATACTGTTTGATTCACTATTTCCTTAAAATTCCCAGCAGTTAACTTAATAGGACTGTTAACATACTCAATCTTTATATTAGGAAAATCACTAACATCGAAACAATTTAAATTATATTTACTATTAGGTGTAGATATAATTGCTTTCCCACCATCAATTTCTTCTATATCAATATCTTCTGTTGGTAACTTTCTTATAATATCAAGAATAAATCTACCATATATAACTAATTTACCTTCTTCTTTAATCTCCTTTATATATTCCTTATCTATAAAAGTTTTTATAGTTATTTCATTATCCGTCGCAGTAAGTGATAACCCATCTTGTGTTAATTCAAATAATATTCCATTAATCACAGGAATAATATTTCTATTTGACAAAGCCTTTCCAACATAGTTTAAATTTTCTAATAATACATCTTTATTAATTTTTAATTTCATAATAATTTCCTCCCTTATTTTTTATTTATTATTAATTAATATTTATTATTAAAGTGGATATTGTGGATAAAGTAAATTTACTTCTATTTTACAAGTAATTTTGACATTTACTATATGTTAATAACTAAAACTTGCCCACATTTTATTCACTCATCTTTAATTTTAAGTCTGAAATAATTTTTTCAAGTTCACTATTACTTTTCAAGTCTTCATTTATTTTTTCATATCCATGAATTACAGTTGAGTGATCCCTTCCACCAAATTCAAGTCCAATACGTGGATAAGTCTCTTCAGTAAGAGTTCTACATAGATACATAGCTATCATTCTAGCATTCGCTATCTCTTTACTTCTTTTCTTACCTTTTAAATCTTCTACTGTTAAATTGAAATAACTTGAAACTACAGACATTATCTTACTAATAGAATTATCTGTGTATAACATGTTATTAGTGTATTCATCGAGGGCTTCTAATGCCCTTTCTAAAGTCAATTGTTTAATTCCCCATATTGCTGAATATGCATATAACCTTGTAATCGCACCTTCTAAGTTTCTTACATCACTGCCACAATTAGAAGCTATAAAATCTATGATTTCGTCAGAGAGTTCCATCATGAGGTCTCCACTTTTTATCTTATTTTTAATAATTTTAACTTTTAATTCAAAATCTGGAACACTTATAATTGCTTTTAAGCCCCAATTAAATCTAGTCTTAAGTCTATCTGCAAACATTTTCAAATCGTCTACACTTCTATCGCTACATATAATAATTTGCTTATCATTATAATATAGACTATTAAAAGTATTAGTAAATTCCTGCTGCGTCACAGTCGCACTACCCAGAAATTGTATGTCATCTATCATAAGAACATCTACATCCCGGTATTTGCTTTTAAAAAGATCTATATAATTTAAGTTATCATCTTTGTTACCACTATCTTTAGTAATATTTATAAATTCATTCATAAACTCATCAGTAGTAATATATAAAACCTTTAAATTAGAATTAGTATTAATATAGTTTCCAATCGCATGCATTAAGTGTGTTTTTCCAAGCCCACTTTTACCATATAGAAATAATGGATTATATAGTTTTCCTGGATTCTGAGCCACCGCTAAGCAACTACTAAAAGCAAATCTATTAGAATCTCCAACTACAAAGTTTTCAAAAGTATATTTATCATTAAGATTGGTTTTTCTATTTTGTACAAATTCATCAATTTCTTTTTCCCTAACGCTTTCATTAATAAGAGCACTAGGATTGTTAATAACTTGTTTAGGAATTACTTGTTCTTGGTATTCACCCTCTAAACATATAATAATATTGTGTGGACTACCCGTAATTTCTAAAAATATCTCTTCAATTATATCCATATAATTGTTAATAATATGATTCTTATGAACAAGATAAGGCACTATAACTACTATATCTTTTTCATTAATTGTTAATAACTTTAAGTCTTTAAACCAAGTATTAAAAGATACAGCACTAACTTTAAGATTAATCTGTTCCAAGAACTTTTCCCAAACTTTTGCTTTGTCCATAGAATCACCTCGCGTTTCACTTGTTATCCACTTTCATTTTAACCCCATTTATTCTATTTTCAAAGAAAAATTTCAAGTAAAAGTTATTAACACACACTTATCAACAACTTATTCACCGATTTTTCATTTAATTTACGCACTTTAAATAAGTTATTAACATTATCAACATTTTTCATTTACACATGTTAATAATTTAATCCACATACATTGTGGATATGTGCATAAATATTAATTGACAAATAATATTCTATAGTTTATAATCAGTTACGTCAAGAAGAAAAAGTTGGGAGGAGCAAAAAAATGAAAAAAACACCAGTAGTAAAAAAGAAAAATACTAAAGCTAAAAAACAAGGTTTTTTGTCTAGAAGTAAAAATATATTAAAAAGTAGAAGACAAAAAGGAAGAAAAAATCTTACAAATAACTAACTACTTAATAGAAGTAGTTTTTTTGTATATCTAATTCAGGTGATAAAATGAATAAAAAGTATATAATAAGGAAAAATGAAGAAATTGCCAAAATAGTCAAATCAGGAAAAAA
>CAOJDZ010000019.1 GCA_948433815.1 uncultured Clostridia bacterium | reverse complement strand
AAAAAGAAATATGTTATATGTATGATGAATTATTTGAAAAAGATGAAACACCTTTTGAATATAAAGATTTTTATGATAAAGATTTATTAACATACTATATAGATAATGTATATGACGAATCAGATGATAAAACTACATGGTTTAATAAAATCAAAGAAATGTGTCCAAAATTTGGCTTTGCAAGTGAAACTAAAGAATACAAGAAAAATCCAGAAAACTTTAAAGGAAGTGTGGCTCAAGTTTGTGAAATAATAAGAGTTGCAGTTACTCATAGAACTATGACACCAGATTTATATGAAATATTAAAATTACTTGGTAAAGATAGAATAAAATCTAGAATAGAAAAATTTAAAGCATAGAACTTTCTATGCTTTTATCTTTGATGCTTTCTATAAACAGAAAGAGCCTTACTATATGCTTGGTTTTCATCTTGCATATCATATCTTCTAAGCATAATAACATCATCAAGTGGAGTAAAATCTTCTCCTAAACTTTCTATAATACTATAGTTATCATGAGCCATAACTACAGTATGAACGAACTCTTCTTGGAAACCTTTATCCTTAAATAACAAATATTTTGATTTATCTTTTAAAGAACTACATACCGTAATAACTTTTCTATCAGTAGTGTATAAATCAGTTTTCTGTATTTCAAAACTATATGTTTTAAGTAAATAAATTAAAAAAGGTTTTCTTTGTCTTTTAATGGTATCTAAGCAAGATATATTATTATCTAAACATAATCTTATCCAACTAGAAGTAAGAAGAGAAGCAATACCTTTATTTCTAAAATTAGGATTAATAAATATTCCACAAAATTTACTTTGACGAGTACTAAAACTTAAATAAAAATAAATATATCCTTGTATAATCTCTTTACCATTTTCTAATGTAATATAAGATTTTAAATGATAAACATCACGTTTTTCTCCTATGCAATAAGTTTTAATTAAATATATAGTTTGTTTAAATCCTTCATAACTCAAGTTTTCATCTATTAAAACAAGCGTATCATAAGGCAAATTTTGTAAGAATTCCATAATTATTCTCCTTTTTGAAAAGTATAATATCATAATTCACAATGCCTTGTCAAAATAATGCACTTATGCTAAAATAATATCGTTAATTAAATTTTGGCCTGTTGGTGAAATGGTTAACACATCGCCCTCTCAAGGCGACATTCACGGGTCCAAATCCCGTACAGGTCACCAAATTAGTCTTTAAAGCCTAGAGATTATCTAGGCTTTTTAACTGGCTTAACAAGCTATTGCCTATTAAATATATAAATAATAGAATGTTAGATGAAAGGAAAAATAGTAATATGGAAAATAAAAAAGATTTCGGAAAATACATAACCGAAAAAAGAAAAAATGCAAATTTAACTCAAGAAGAATTAGCAACTAAACTATATGTTTTACCTAGCACAATTTCAAAATGGGAAAGGGGAGTATCATACCCAGACATAACAGTCATAACTAATTTATGTAAAGAACTAAATATTAGTGAACATGAATTCTTTACAGCCTGTGATGATGAATCATTAAATAGAGAAAAAAAAGAAATACAAAGATACAGAAATATAAAAAAAGTAATATTCTATTTAATCAATATTGGATATTTAATAGGAATAATAACTTCTTTTATATGTAATTTAGTATTAGATCATAAACTAACTTGGTCTTTAATAGTACTTATAGGAGTAGGAATTTCATTCACAATTACAAGTCTTCCAGTTTACTTAAAGAAAAATAAATATATACTTTTAAAAATAACACTTTTAGTAAACTTATTAGTGTATCTATTATTATTCACAATAACTTACATTTACAAATTTGATTGGCTTATAAAAAGCATAATAATCGCAAGTTTTGTATTTATATTTATTTGGATAGGTTTACTAATTATTACTTTTACAAAAATAGATAAAATGTATAAAATCTCTATTAATTTAATCATAATTTCATTAGTTACAATATTTACTAATCCTCTAAGTGAATATGTTTTAAACATTAATAGAAAAGACGGAAATTTATATAACATAATAAGCGCTATTATAATATTTTTTATTGCATTAATACTAAGTATAAAAACAATAATTAAAAATAAAGTTAAACTCAAAGATTAAAACTAATTTTTGAGTTTTAAATTATACATAAATTAAAAGAGTAACTATATTTTCTAAAATATGATATAATACCCTCTATTAAAGGAGAAAAATTATGAAAGAAAAAGAAGAACTAAAAAAATACATGTTTTTAATCCTATTCGCCATACTTTCCTATTTTATAATTAATAATTTTAGTGAAATATTAAAAATATTAGAAACATTTATTAAAGTAATGAGTCCATTTATACTAGGTGGAGTTTTAGCATTTATTCTAAATATACCAATGACAAAAATAGAAAGGTTTTTAAAAAAGAAAACTAAAAATAAAAAATATATAAGACTTATATCAATTTCTATATCTCTAATAATATTTTTATTAGTAATAAGCTTTATAGCATTCTTGATAATCCCAGAAACAATTGAAAATATAGAACTATTAATATCAAATATACCAGAAATAGTAAATAATACAGAAAGTTTTATTTTAAATCTTTTAGACGAACACGCTGAAGTACAACTTGAAATTAAAGAAATGTTTAAAGATTTAAATACAGGAAGTATTTTAAAAGACTTACTAAATTACATAATAAATGGTTCTTTAGGATTTATAAGTAGTTTTATATCAAGTTTAGTAACTATATTTACTGGAATAATATTTTCATTATATATGTTATCTCAAAAAGAATACTTATGTTTAGGATTTAAAAAATTAATATATGCATACTTAAGTAAAGAAAAAGCAGATAAAATAGTAGAAATAGGTTCACTTACAAATAAAACTTTCTCTGCATTTGTCTCAGGACAATGTGTAGATGCAATTATTTTAGGATTAATATTATTTGTAGTACTATCTATATTTAAATTTCCATACACACTTTTAATATCAGTTTTAACAACAGTTACAGCTTTAATCCCAATATTTGGAGCTTTAATAGCTATGGTAATAGGTGCTATTCTTATAGGAATTAGTAGTCCATTAGATGCACTAATATTTATAGTAATATTCCAAATAGTACAACAAATAGAAGGAAACTTTATATATCCAAGAGTTGTAGGAAAAGGAGTAGGCTTGTCACCTCTTTGGACACTCCTTGCAATAACAGTAGGTGGAAGTTTATTCGGTGTTATAGGAATGCTTATAGGTTTACCACTAGCATCAATCGCTTATGCAATTTTTAGAAATAATGTAAATGAAAGAATAAAGAAGAAAGAAGTTAGTATATACTAATTTTTTTTCATTTAAATTAACACTTAATTTACTTATTAATATGTAAACAATTTTTAATTATATTTATAAAAACTAAATACTTTGATAGAATATAATTAGGAGGAAATTAATGAGTAGAGTAGGAACAGTCGTAAGAGGAATAAGAACAGGAGTTATTAAAGAAGGAGATAATCTAGTTGACATAACAGTTGACAGTGTTATTGAAGCATCAAAAGAAGAAAACTTTGAATTAAATGACAAAGACATAGTCGCAATTACTGAAGCGGTAGTAGGTATTAGTTCAGGAAACTACGTAACTGTAGATGAAATAGCTGAGGACACAAAAAAGAAATTTGAAGGTAATCACATAGGAATAGTTTATCCAATACTAAGTAGAAATAGGTTCGCAGTTTTACTAAGTGCATTCGCAAGAGCCATGGATAAAATAACAATGGTACTAAGTTATCCAAGTGATGAAGTAGGTAATGATATATTAGATAAAGAAAGATTAAGAGAAAAAAATATACCACTGTCTAACTATGTAATGACTGAAGAAGATTACATTAAAGATTTTGGAGACTTCAAACACATATTCACAGGAGTAAATATGGTAGAATTCTATAGAGATTTAGCAAAAAAAGAAAACTGTGAAATAGAATTTGTATTTTCAAATAATCCAGAAGTAATAGTTAATTACACAGATGAAGTACTATGCGCAGACATACATACAAGAAATGAAACAAAAAAACTTATTAAAGATAAAGGTGCTAAAACAGTCATAGGATTAGATGACATAATGACAGAAAGTGTAAATGGAAGTGGATTCAATAAAGAATATGGTCTTCTAGGAAGTAACCGTGCTACTGAAGAAAAAGTAAAATTATTTCCAACTAACTGTGAAGAACTTGTTAATAATATACAAAATAAATTTAAAGAATTAACAGGAAAAACTATAGAAGTAATGGTATATGGAGACGGTGCTTTCAAAGATCCAGTAGGAAAAATTTGGGAACTCGCAGACCCAGTAGTAAGTCCAGGATTTACAAGTGGATTAAAAGGTAGCCCAAATGAATTAAAATTAAAATATTTATCTGATAATAAATTTAAAGATTTAAAAGGCGAAGAATTAAATGAAGCTATAAAAAAAGAAATAATAGAAAAAAACAAAGACTTAAAAGGAACTATAGAAACTCAAGGAACTACACCTAGAAGATACACCGATTTAATAGGTTCATTATGTGACTTAACAAGCGGAAGCGGAGATAAAGGAACACCAGTAGTACTAGTCCAAAATTATTTCAAAAATTATGCAGATTAAAAAGTTGTCCAAAAAGGCAACTTTTATTTTTCTTTTAATATTTTATTAGTTAATTCATAAATCTTTTTACAAGAATCTTTAGTATCTATTTTATTGAGCTTATTTATCATAGATTTAATTATAAAAGGATAAGTAAGAGAAATCTTTATTTTCCTAGCAAGCCCTTTAGGGCCTCTAACCTTAACTGCATAATGATTCTTAGTCATATATTTAGAATTATAATTATCTTGAACACTAACACCAGGTAATAAAATACAAGGCTTTTTCATAAACATACAATCATTTAAGGTATTAAGAGTAGGCTTAGTAATAACTAAATTACTAATATTAATTAAATTATAAACATCCTTAGTTTGACCTAGAACTAAAACATTTTTAATATTATATTTAATTAAATAATTTTCACATCTTAACTTTAAACTTTTATTCTTGCCAGTTATAAAAATAATATCTATTAATAACTTTTTCTTTAAAATAGTTTTTAAATACTCTAAAGAAATATCACTTCCATCACTAAAAAACAGATAAATTGGCTTATTACCCGTTAAACTATATTTTTTCAAAACAAAATCTTTATCATCTAAATTTATAAGTGATTCCATATGTATAGGAACACCATAAGAAAGTATTTTATCATCTGGTATATTTGATTTAGAAAGTTTATTTTTAACAATATCATTAGAAACTACAAAATAATCTATATCCTTATGATTAATAGTCCACCAATCATGATGAAGTAAATCTGTAATAACAGTTATTATTTTAGAATTTATTACTTTTTCCTTATTGTAAAAAGCAGTCATATAACTAAAATAGAAATGAGTTGAAATGACAATGTCAGGATTAAACCTAGATATATCATCTCTTAATTCCTTACTATCAAAAGACTTAATACATAATTTATAATTCCCTTTACTTGCAAGTTTATTATTAAATAGACCATAAAAAATATTATAAAGAAATTCACTTTTAATAGTATGCTTAATAAACTTACTCCCCATTTTACTAGCATATTCATAATAGTCTGATAAATTAATTACCATAACTTCATATTTATTAAATTCATCAAAATATTTTTTTATATACTCTGAAGCAGATTTATGCCCTGAACCACATTCTGCATATCCTATTAAAACTCTTTTCTTCATAATAACCCTCAAACTAATTATAAAACAAAAAGATAATTTTAGCAAAATTAAAAATATACAAATCAAATTATTTATGTTAAAATAAATGACTATATAGGAGGTTTGGTTTATGTTCGAATATAGAAAAAATTTTTTAACTTGGGACGAATATTTTATGAGTTTATGTGCTTTATCTGCTTCAAGAAGTCATATGATAACTGAGGCTGCTTGTATAGTTGATAAAGATAAAAGAATCTTATCGTTAAGTCATGCTGATATTCCTTATAATATTAGAAGTAAAAATATTAATGGATATGAATTTCCAGCTGAATTTTATACAAGTGCTTTATCAAATGCAATTTATACATTTAAAGGAAGGAACCAAGAATTTATAGGAAGTACTCTATATTTATTAGAATTCCCAAATTGTGAACAAAGTAGGCAAATTTCTCAAGCGAGAATAAAAAATGTTATTTATTTACATAATAACTTAGATATGTCGTCTTTACTTGTATCAAAACGTATTCTAGAAAGTGCTGGAGTAAATGTAGTTCCCTATTTTGATGATAAATATAATATTAGAGAGTATATAGACTTTTTTGAAAAATTAAAAAAAACAATAAAAAAACATATAGGTGAACACGATAATGAACCTCTAAGCAGTAGTGAATATTATATGGGAGTTGCCGCTTTATCAGCACTTAGAAGTAAAGATCCCTCAACTCAAGTAGGTGCATGTTTAGTGGGAACTGATGGAAAAATCATGTCTATAGGATACAACGGCACACCATATGGAATGAAGGATGAAGAATTGCCTTGGTATAGTCCTGGAGAATCAACAGGAGATTTATTAACAACTAAAGATCCATATATAGTTCATGCTGAAATAAATGTATTCGATAATTATAGAGGAAACATGCAAGATTTTAAAGATTCATATTTATATTTAATATATTCTCCATGTGAAACTTGTTCTAAAAGAATTAGCTTTGCGGGATTAAATAGAGTAGTTTATTTAAGAGAATACACTAAACATAATATGTCAATAAGAAGTAATAGATGGCTAAATAGTTCCAGAACACTATCTAGTTTATATAATCCATCTCATAATTATACAAAAGAAGAATGTATAGAATTTTTTGAAGAAACAACAGGAGTGATTAAAAAGTATTTAAAGAAATAAAAACTATTATATTTTAGATTCTTGTTTTAAAAACTAAAATAAAACTATTTCTAATAATGTATTAAAAAGTGTTAAGTAAGTGTTTATTTTGAGGCGTTTATATCTATTATATGGTATCATTTAAGTGGAGATGATAAGTATGGTTCAATTTAAAGATATGCACATTATACATCGCGGTAGTTATTCATATAAGTATCCAGAAAATTCTATACCTGCATTTAGAGAAGCTTTAAGTAATCATAAAATGATAGAACTTGATTTACATATTTTAAAAGATGATACTGTAGTTGTTTTTCATGATGATAATTTAAAGAGAATGTGTAATGTAGATTTAAAGATAAAGAATCTTACTTATGAAGAAATAAAAAAGTATAAATTGAATGGTACTATGTATGAAATTCCAACTTTCAAAGAAGTTTTAGATTTAGTTGGAGGCCATGTTTTACTTGATATTGAATTAAAGTATGATGTTAATGGGTCTAGACTTCCAAGTGAAGTTATAAAAATCTTGAAAGATTATAATGGTGAGTTTTTACTTAAGAGTTTTGACCCTAGAATTGTAAGAAGATTAAAAAGTTTACGTAGAAAATATAAGATGAAGTTTAATGTTGGACTTCTTATAAATGATACTAAATCAATAATCCCATTTGTAGTTTTTTGTAATCCTGATTTTGTATCTTTTTCTTATAAGAATTTAGATAAAAAATTATTTAGATTTATAAGTAATGTAAAACCAACTTTATTATATACTATTAAGAGTAAGGAAGAATTTTCTTCTATTAATGATTTTAAAGGTGGTTATATTGTAGAAAATTACGAAAAAATTTTTTACAGTTAACTTGACTA
Organism: uncultured Clostridia bacterium; assembly: GCA_948433815.1. Taxonomy (GTDB): domain Bacteria; phylum Bacillota_I; class Bacilli_A; order RF39; family UBA660; genus MGBC139354. The sequence continues at coordinate 938 of CAOJDZ010000019.1, read as the reverse complement.
AAATAGCGTATATGTGTTATTATCATATTACGTTTATGGCGATGTAGCTCAATTGGCTAGAGCGCACGGTTCATACCCGTGAGGTTCAGAGTTCGATTCTCTGCGTCGCTACCAAAATAGTATTAAATGAAGTTATCTTCATATAATAAAAAAGGAATACTTAATTTGTCAAGGTTGAGTATGCCTTTGTCAAAAGATTTTATGCCTAACTGTTGTTTAAGTTAGGCGTTTTTCTTTATATAATAGGAAAGTTGTCATTAGACCAAAAACAATGTTCAGACAAAATAAAACACAAAACTAGAGAAGTTTTATCTCTAAATAATTTATGTTTTTAAATTAATTTATTTTTTAGTTTTCTTGTATAGGATAATATCAAAAACACTTTAATAAAAAACAAAAATATGTTATCCTATTATTAATAAAAGGGTGTATAAATATGTTTGGAAAAATAATAAAAATAGATGGAAACCTAGTTATCATAAATAATAATAACAAAGAAACACATTCGGAATATATGAATTGTCATGTAGTCTTTGAAGAAATAGGTAGAAAAGTAGTAGGAGAAATAATAAAAATATCTGATGAGGAAATAAATATTCTTCTAATAGGCGAAATAGAAAATAATATCTTTTCACCAGGAATAATAAAAAAGCCAGGCAGTAATACATCAGCTAGAATAATAAATGTAGACGAGTTAGAACTAATAATTGGAAAAAATACGGAAACTAAAGATAACCTAATTATAGGAACTTCGTCCATATATAGAAATTTTAACATATCAATCCCTTTAAACTCATTTTTTGCGAATCACAGTGCTATTATAGGTAACACAGGAAGTGGTAAATCATGTGGTGTTGCTAGAATACTACAAAATTTATTTATAAAGTCTAGTGTTAAACCAGTAAATTCACATATAGTTATATTTGATGCATATGGTG
>CAOJDZ010000018.1 GCA_948433815.1 uncultured Clostridia bacterium | reverse complement strand
ATAAACGAGCATCATTCCAACTATTCCAGAAACAAAAGGACTATAATTAAAATACTTTGATGAAGCATAGCCAATTAAATTAGAAACTCCAAAATATCCTCCGCCTCTTTTTTTTGCTTCTTTAACTGCATTATAATCTTTACAATAATTTGTATTATCATCTGAACAATCCATATTAGGAACAAAAAATAATAAAAATACATTATTAACAAATCTCGCTGATTGACTCTCAATTAATGTTTCATTAACTGAATCGCTAAATTGATCTGGACCATATACAATTTTAGGAATAACATTTTGATCTATTACCATTCCTTGAAATTCTCCTAATATTTTAAAAACAAAAGGAGATACTATTAATAAAATAATAGCAATAACTATATTTTTTACTATAGCAGTTCCGTTTTTACTTACATCATTTAATTTATTTGGATCAATAATATAGTTAATTAACATTATAGCAATCCTAAATAAAGCATAAACTCCCGCTAAAACCATCACTCTTTGTAAAATCCAACCAATCTCAGTGCTAAAAGCTTGAACATCAGCAGATAACTTAGCCATCTCAAAAAATGCTCTTAAAGCGCGATCAGCAACTTCATATATTATGGCATCTATAGCCATACAAAGTTCATAAAGAATAGGTATTGGAAAGCCCGAAAAACTTAATCCTAATTTAAATATTCCCATAATTACTCCTTTCTATATGACTTACTTTATTCCACAAAGGACATCTTCCATCCCAATAATATTACCAATCATATCTATAAATGTGGGTAATAATAATATAATCACTAATATAATAAGTCTATAAACTAATTTTTTTACTGTAGACATTAATTCATCTTTACTTTTTGTAGTACTCATAGCAAAATCTAACATAGATAAAACTATTACTAAAATAATAGAACCAACTTTAATTATAAAATAAACTTTATTTAACAAATTAGCAATTGTACCTTCTTTATCAGCACTATCTAAATACTTTACACAAGTTGAAATAGTATCAGAAACTGCTCCTCCAAAAGGTAAACCATATTCCGCTGAATCTCCATATTGTCCAGCATTTGTATAGTCATCAATATTATCAGGTATATCATCTTTACTTGTAACTATTACATAAGAACCAGAGAAACCTATAGACGAATCCCAATAAAGCCATACTTCCTTTAAACAATTAAGACCACGTCCTTCACTCTCGTTTGATAAATTTAAAAACTTCATTCCGTCTTTCTTATAAATAATAAAATTAGCTAGTTGAGTTTTTGAAAACATTTCTAAAAAATACTTACCATTATTTAATGGCTGAGAATCACCATCTAATCTAGCCTTAAAAGTACCATCAGAATATTCTGTAATACTTAAGTTACTATTAATATTAGAAGTAAAATGATTTCCTATTAAATTTCTTGTATTAAGTGAAAACCTACATGTCTTTAAATCTTTAACCTCTTCAACAACATTTCCTTCTTCATCACGTATTTCAGAAGAATTACCTTCTTTTTGTACTAAATCTTTACATTGACCATAATAACAAGTATTCATAACCTTAGGAGAATTTTCCATAATCATATAATAAGTTTCTTTTTGACTCTTAAATTCATATACCCCTAACGAAGGACAATAATATTTATAATCACCATCTTCATTTGTTCGTACTAACATTTCAGATACACAAGAACCCCAAGAAAAAGACTTATCACTAAACAACCATTTTTTTTCATTATATTCTACAAAAGGAACTTTTCCACCACCTGCACTATCATACAAATTAATTGTTTTAAATGTACTTTTTGCTGTGTCTAAACAAGAAGTAGTTTTTTTACCTCCCACAGTAAAAGCATCCTTTTTATCACTAGTAAATTCCAAAACAATTTCTTTACCTTTTTCATAAGGATCTTCATATTTACAAGTTAATGCATCATATCTATTAATAAATCCAAAACTTAACAAAAAAATAAACCCAATTATAAATCCATATTTATTCTTCATTTTTAAACCTCACAGTTCAATACAAACAATCTTATGACTCTTTATATAAAATAACTTATAACATAATTTTAACTTTTTTAACAATATATGTCAACTTATTTATAGAACAAGCAAACATATTTAAATTGCAAATTTAAACATAAAAAAACTCGCTAAACACGAGTAATTTTTCATTATTCAACTATTGAGGTTTTACAACATAACATCCATTTTCTGACTTAAATGGTGATATAGCACATTTTGTACAATTTTCCCAATCGTCACTTGACACTAATCCTACAACAATACTCACTATTGTAACAACTAGAAATACTAACACACCAGCAATTAATTTCTTAACTAATAAACTTTGAGCCTTTTTAATGTCATCTTCTTTTTGTTTCATAACAGCCTGTGCTAAATCTATCATTCCTGATATTATAAGTAGAATTGGAACAACTACTTTAATTCCAAAAATAACATAACCAAGTATTGTCCACACTGGAATTAAATTAGTACAAAAATCGTTTCCAGTTTGAGATGGATCCAACGGTGCTAAAACATTAATCATATCAAATATATTCATATTACATTTCTCCTTCTTCTCTATATTCTAATTTTAATATAAACTAAATATAATGTCAAACATATATGCAAACTTTACACTAAAATTTAAACATACCTAATAATTTGTTTTTTGAACTCTCATCATCTTCTGCTCCATAACTTTGTTTAGCAAATCCTAATTTTGATAAAAGTCCATTAATTTCTCTGTTAGTTTCTTTTCTTTCATCTAAAGAAGGCATATTATAAAAGATTTTAGCCTTAGATTCATATTCAAATACATTTAATTCACTATCAGAAATATTACTTTTATTTAAAACTATTTTATCATTATGATGTTTCTCAAAAACTCTTCTATCTCTTTTCATTAACTTATTTAATTTTAATATTGATGGTTCAACTAAATATATAACATCATTACATATAGCTGGATCACTATAATTATTTAAATCTATTAATACTACATTATAGTTTCTTCTTTTCATTAACTCTTTAGGTAAATCAGCAGAAGTTGTTGACATCATTTCTTTATCATCAAAATATAAGAAATCTCTTTTATCAACTTCTAATGCACATACACTATAATTAGTTTCTAAATGTTTCATCATCATATAAACAAGTGTAGTAGAACCTGCATTCTCAGTTAAATTTTTGACACCTATAACTCTTGTATTAGAAGACAAGCTATCATCTACATAACCTTCACTATTAACACTTACATTATGAATATGTGCTACATCTCTATAACTATTAGGATTTTGAAGTAAATATCTTACCCCTTCTAAATTCCTTGTAAAGTTATAAATACCCATATATATTAATTTATACAAATACTGACTACTAGAACTTTCATCATTATCATCTAAAAGTAAAATTACTTTAGCCATATCTAAATTAATACTAAGTTTTTGTAAAGTATCAATATTATTATAATCATTTAATGCTGTAACATCTAATATCATTCTATCAAAATAAAAATTAGAAAATTCATTTACTATATCAGTTACATCATAAACCCCTTCTAAAGATTTTATTACTTCAATATCTAAAGTATTTAACATATCTCTATACTTATTCGCAATAATTACATTCATAAATTTTACCTTCCTCTATTAAATATCATCTTCTGTAAAATACAAAACTTTAGTTTCTCCATTAATAGGAATCAAGAAAGATTGCCATAATAGAGGTAACTCTATTTTAATAAATGAAGTTACTTTATAGTAAGCCCCATGAGTAGTAGAAATTTTCTTAACACAATACCCACCTTCATACAAGTTACCATCTGGACAAGCACTTTCATCTATTTTAGTTGTAGCATAACCTATATCTTTAAGATAATAATAAATTTTATCCTCAGTTTTAGAACTAGATTTTAGTTGTTCGGGAGTTTTACTAGTAACATCTCCAACGCTAGTAGTAAAACCCTCGTTCTCTTCAATTATATTAATTATTTGATTCTTAACTTTGAAAGCCTTAGTATAATTAATTGAAACAGCTAAATACGCTGAAAAGAGCACTATAAAAAGTACCACAAATCCAAGTAACCAAGTTCCACCAATAGACTCTCTCATTTAAAACCGTTCTCCTTAATTAATCAGGTATTGTAATATCAGTACCTGTACAACCTTTTGCTTTATCACAAGTACAAACCCAACAACTAGTTTTATCACTAGCAGTTTGACATTTACTTTGATCTGTTGACTTTTCAGCGGTATAACCAGGACCATAAGTATTACATGTTTGTTGTACAATTGTTCTTTGTATCATAGGCCAAACAAAGGCATAGAATAATGCTGCAACTGCTGCTATTGCTATTACTGTAATAACAGTCATGTTTAATTCTCCTGTAGCTTCTTTCACAATTATCTACCTCCTATTATTAATATACTTATTATTATACATAAAATTGGTTTAATTATCAATAAAAGTTAAATTTTTTACAATTTTAATGTAAAAAAAATTACTTAATAACAAGTAACTTTCTATTTAATACCACAAAGAACATCTTCCATCCCAATAATATTTCCAATCATATCTATAAATGTAGGCAATAATAATATAATCACTAATATAATAAGTCTATTAACTAATTTTTTTACTGTAGACATTAATTCATCTTTACTCTTTGTAGTACTCATAGCAAAATCTAACATAGATAAAACTATTACTAAGATAATAGAACCAACTTTAATTATAAAATAAACTTTATTTAATAAATTAGCAATTGTCCCATCTTTTTCAGCACTACCTAAATACTCAACACAAGTAGAAATAGTATCAGAAACTGATCCTCCAAATGGCAAACCATATATTGGATTATAATCACCATATTCTCCACCATAAGTATAATCTCCATCTGCTAATTCTTCTTCAGGTACATCTTCTTCTGTAGGATATATTATATATTTTTTAATATTTTTATCATATTTAATTATACTAGGAGTAGTTTTACAAATTAATCCAGTTCCTTGGTCTGGATCACTCATTATTATAAATTTTTGTAAATGTTCTCTTTTTAAAACTACATGAGATAATAAATCTTTTGTAATTATGTCAAATGCATACTCCCCTGATGAATTTAGTCTGACATCTTCTGAACCATCAATACTAAACCAAAAAGTTCCTTTAGGACTTTCGCTAATAGTTATATTAGTTTTAACTTCTATTTTATTTCCATTTATGTTAGTAACATCAAAAGTATAATTACAAGTTTTATTATATGTTTCTTCTTTTATTTCACCTGTATCTTTATCAACTGTTTGACTGGATTTATTTCTTGGTAAAATTGCTTTACATTTAGTTGGATTATTACAAATACTGTCTTTTTCTTTATTAACTATATGTGATATAGTTGTATTTCCAACTTTCTGTTCATAGAAAGCTAAAGATGGACATTTTTGTATTGGATTACCACTAGCATCATCTTCATAGGTATTTATATTATTAATACAATAAGAACCTTCGAAGAACTCTCTTTTAAATGTCCAATTCCTACCAGCAAAAGAAAAGAATCCAGTTTTTCCACCTAATACTACATCATATAAATGTATTTCTTTAAATGTACTTGTATTTGGATCAATGCAAGTTTGATAAGGTATAATAGACCTAAAGGTTTGACCCAATCTCTTGAGCCCGCTTCACCACCAATATATGCTTGATTTTTATAATTTGTACTAAAGTCAATAACTAAATCTTTAGATGGATCATTAGGATCATCAGGATTTTTATAAGTGCAAACTAGTGCATCTAATTTATTATTAAATAAAATTATAACTATAAATGTAAATAATATATATACACTTCTTTTTCTCATAAATACTTCTACCTCTTCTATATATTTATAGTTTTATAATACCCCCTGAGTATATTGTCAACAAAAATTATAGAAAAATTAAAAATCAATAACAAAACTATATTTATATATTTTTTCTCCAAAAACACAAAATCCAAATAAAAAACTTGGGATTTTTAACCCAAATCTTAAACTGAAGTAAACATTTGTAAAATAGCAAGCAACAATATAATCATAACTCCAACACCAGTTGTTGACAACATAACCATTGTTTTCTTTTCCATTTTTTCCAAACGTTCCTTATATTTAGTTTCTCTACTTTTTGCTTGCAAATTAGATATTGTTCTTGAGAAAACTATTAATTGATCTTGTTTTCTTTCTTGATTACCAAGACCTAATCTATAAAGAAGTCTCATCATTCTCATAGAATCTCTTACTGGATATTTAATCGCAAAAGCCATATAAGGATCTATAGTAGAATCTCCCGCATTAATACTTCCAATTAATTCTCTTAATCCTTCTTTAAAAATACTAGGTGCTTGATCAACACTTTTACTAAGCGCTACTGGAACAGTATAGTGTTGTATCAATATCTCTAAACTCTTTAAATAATAAGGTAAAAGTAAATCTATCTCATGTAATTGTTTTTTATAATATCTTTTTAAATTACTATACCCAGATTTAAATATAAAGTATGCTACTAAATAACAAGCTATTAAATTAACAAAGTTTAAATTAGAAATAAATATTACGACAAGTAGCACAAGTACTAAAAGTCCATTTTTAATTCTTTTTTCAAATAAAATGTCTGGGTCTACTCCATCACCATATTTAGCTGCTACCAAAAAATCATAATCATCTTCTTTAAGTAACTTAAATGCCTTTTCATTATCTTTAATAAATTTATTCCCATCTATTTTACCTTGTACAAGAAGTACTATTACTATTAAAACACCAATTATACCAATCTCTATCATTCTGCACCCACATCCTCATTATAATATTTCTCTCCATTTACTAAGAAATAAGTATTAATAATAATAACTGCATGGAGCATTATTTGAACATACCATAGTTCTATTAAAGCAAGATAACTTTCATTACCTAATAAATATTGAATTAGTGCTATTAAGAAATAAAGAGCTACTCCAAAAGTTACGAATTGCTTATGGAAAGTCTGCCTATCCATTCTATCTCTATATACACTTTCTACAAGCATATCAATATCTTGAAGCATTCCTTCTAATGCTTCACCTGAATCTTTAGAACCTTCTTTAGTTATCTGTAAAAATAATTGATGCATATTTCTTATAACATAGAAATCGTACTTACTATTAAAGTATTCTATAGCTTCGTCAATAGTAGAACTACTATATGCAATAGAAATCATTTCTTTAACATCTGAAAGAACTGGATCTTCAAGAACACCACTATCTCTAACTCCTTCTAATGATTTAACAAAAGATTGAGTAGTATTAAACTCCATTATAACGTTAGTTGAATACACTTGGATTTGTTCAAATATAAACTCACTATAAACTTTATTACATCTTAAATATGCTAAATAAGGTATAAACATAACTGCTATAATTGCATAAATAATTGAAACTATAATACTATAAAAATATAAGTAAGATATAATTCCAGCCCCACCTGCAAATATAACACCCTGTATAAGATATTGTTTAGGAGTATATTCTTGACCTAACTCTTTCGTTTTTTCTCTTACCATTTTAAAAGAGTAAGGAGCATATTTATTATAGATTTCACTTACGCCATTAGAAATGTACTTATAAAACTTATCACCTGTATTCTTTCTATAGAAAAATACAAAAAGTAAAAGTCCAAGAATAACAAAAATTTCTATATACATAAGTTCACCTCTCTTTTTCTAAAAAATTTCTATATCATCTTTAATAACAGCTTCTTTAACTGTTTCTTTTAATGTTGAACCATCCTTTACAAAAGTCTCATCAGGTAGATAAATTCCCTGTGCACTTAAGTAATCTAATAAACTAGATGATGGATTATGATAAACCTCAGTACCATCCATAGATTTTGAATAAAGAATATTAGTTTTTGCATTATTATCTTTATCTACATAAAACTCAGCAACTTCAACTATCTCTCTTTGAAATCTTCCATATTGCTTAGACATATAACCTTTTACATGTATACCTAAATGTATATATCTATGCATAGTTTTTAAAAACTGTTCAACATCCAAATTAGTTTCAAGTAAACTGTATAAACGCATTGGAATACCACTTGCTTTATCAGAGTGTATAGTAGACAAAATGTTATGTCCACTACTTATAGAGTTTCTAACCGCTGTAACGGCTTCTGCACTACGAACCTCCGATAATAAAATCCATTTAGGGTTCTGTCTCATACAAGCCACTAATATATCACTATAACTAGCTATATTATTTGTCTTCATCGCAACTATATCTCTATGTGGAAATATTCTATCCAAGTGTAACTCCAAAGTATCTTCAATCATAATTATTTTTTCATGCTCTTCTATATGACTAGCAAGATACTTAACTAGTTCTGTTTTACCACTACCAGTTTCCCCACTTACTATTATATTACAGTGGCCTTCAACACATTTAAATAGAAAATCGTGAAGCGGCACCGAAACATAATTCTCATTAATTAATTTATCTTTATTAAGTCTTATCTTGGCTGGAGTTTTACGTATAACACAAGCTATACCATTAGTAGCAATACTCTCATGCACAAAATTAAGACGCAACTCAGCACTTTCAGCATCTAGCATAGGATGAGCCATATTAAATGTTTTACCCATTACATTTGAACACTGAAACGCTATTTTCTCCATCAACTGATTATTAATAGCGGGATTATTAATTCTAAAAATCCCTTTACTCAAACTCTTAATATGAATCTGTCCACCATTTGAATA
>CAOJDZ010000017.1 GCA_948433815.1 uncultured Clostridia bacterium | reverse complement strand
GAGTACTCTTGCATTTTCATCTTTATTTTTTCTATCTACTGGTATTGTTCCTGCACTTATAAATAGTTTACCAAATACTCCTTTATGCATTTCTTTTTTTGCCATGAATCTAATTGTTCTTTTAGTGCTTGCGATAAGTGATAAAGCATCTAAATTACTAGTATGATTTCCCGCTAAAATACATTTCCCTTTTGTGGGAATTATATCTTTGTTTATTATTTCTATTTTGTAAAATGCTTTTATGAATATTGCTAGTATTGGTCTTGCGATTCTATATAATAAATATTTTTTCATATTACACTCCTATTATATTATATATTACTATTTATTATGTTTTCAACTTTACAGTTTTGAGTTGACTTATCAGTGAAATATATGGTACAATCTCTTGGTGTTTAAGAAAAGGGGTGATAATATGAATAATGTTCGTAAAAGAAGACTTTTACAAGAATATAAAAGAAATCTAGTTAATTATTTTTTAGTTGGATGTTTATTCTCTGGCTTACCTGTTAATATTTATTTAGTGGAAAGAAGTATAGTGAATAGAAAAACTGCATCTACAAGTTATGAATATTCTGAATTAAAACGTGAATTAATAGGAAAGCATAGAATTAGAATTTTGGATAATTTAGTTTTTTCTTTAGAAGATAAGGTTTCAAAAAGTGAATTTAATTTTGATATTATTTTTGATGATATGCCTCCATATGATGGTAGTATTGAAAGTTCTTTGGCAATCGCAAGATATGTAAGAGAAAAAGTTAAAGATATTCCAAATGAAGTTAAATACGAATACATTTTAAACCATTTTATGTTAACTCCTAAACAGTATTTATTTTATGATGCGATGGTTAATAAAGAAGCAACTCCTTTTTCTTATAGGTATGAAGACGCTTTTGCTGTTGTTACTAATGTATATAATCGAATGTGTAGTTATATGTTATGTGATCAAATTAGAGCGTGGTCTCAAAAAGTAGACCCTGATAAAATTGATACAAGTCATTATATAGTACGTACTTTTATAGAAGGCGACGTGACAATGATAGATCATTTAATAGCCGTCAATCAATATCAGCCATATGGAACTAAATCTTATTTAGAAGTATTAGGTCAGTTTGATCCTGAAAGTAGTCAAGCATTATTAGATGCATTATTTGTTATAGATGTGTCTCCTTATAAAATGCATCCTTATTTAGATTTTGTCGGATGGGGTTATGAAGATTTAAGAAATGAGAATGTTAAATTTGTTCCACGAGGTAATAATTTTTCTAACCCTTTAAAAGAAAGTGATACTATACCTTTAGAGGAAAGATATTATGTTAAAGGGATTAAAGCTTTAGATAATGTTTCTAGAAAATTAACTAATAGTGATTTTAAATAATCACTTTTTTTGTGACGTTTTTATTAGTTATTCATAAAATATTAATGAAAGTGAGGTATTTTGTGAAGAAAATATATTATATTGTGGGAGTTATTTCATTATGTTTAGTTTGTTTTGTAGGAATTTATTTTGGATTTAAAAATAATGAAGAAGATAATACTAAAGACAAACTTGTTGTTGCAGAAGTAACTCATAGTGCGTTTTATGCACCATTTTATGTAAGCATTCATAAAGGATTTTTTGATAAAGAAGATTTAGATATAGAAGTAATTTTAACTAGTGGAGCAGATAAAGTTGCGAGTGCTGTTTTATCAGGGGATGCTAATATAGGACTTGCTGGGCTTGAAGCGACATTATATGAATATGAAAATGGAGCAGAGGATTATTTAGTTAACTTTTCTAGTTTAACTAAACGTGATGGACAGTTTTTAGTGGGAGATTGTAATTTAAAAGATAATTTTGACCCTTCTATGCTCAAAGATAAACGTGTTCTTGCTGGCCGTGCTGGAGGTATGCCTTCAATGGTGTTTGAATATGCTTTATATAAAAATGGGTTAAGTAAAAAAGATGTTATTGTTGATAACTCTGTAGAATTTGCTTCTTTAAGTGGGGCTTATATCGGAGGAAATGGAGACTTCGTTAATTTATTTGAACCTACCGCTTTAGCTATAGAAAAAGAAGGTTATGGTTGTGTACTAGCATCTATTGGACTTATGAGTGGTGAAGTTCCATATACAGTATTCAGTACTAAAAAGAGTTATTTAAATAATAATAAAGATGTTATAGAAAGATTTACTAAGGCAATTGGTGAAGGATTAAAATTTGTTAAGGAGCATGATTCTCATGAAATTGCTAAAATTATAAAGGATGAATTTCCTGATACTAGTATAGAGGATTTAACTAAAGTAGTAGATAGATATAAGGAAGCTGATTCTTGGTGGGATACAACTTATATAAGTGAAGAAGCTTATAATAATTTACTTGATTTAATGGAATATAATAATGCTTTAACAGAAAGAGTAGATTTTAAAACTTTAGTGGATAATTCGTTTAATGAATAATATTTTGTCAATAAATAATTTATCAAAAAGTTATAACAGCCTGAATGGTGAAGTTCTGGCTGTTAATAACATATCTCTTGACGTTAGAGATAGAGAATTTCTTTCTATAATTGGTTCTAGTGGATGTGGAAAAAGTACTATTTTAAATATTTTGTCTGGACTCGAAAGTGGATATACTGGAAAGATTAGATTTAGTAGTGGCGTAAAAATTAGTTATATGCTTCAAGAAGATTCTTTATTTCCTTGGTTAAGCGTTTATAATAATGCTATTTTAGGTTTGAAAATACAAAAGAAATTAACTAAAGAAAATGAAGATTATGTAAAGTATCTTTTGAACAAATATGGGCTTTCTGAATTTCAAAATAAGAAAGTTAGTAGTTTATCTGGTGGTATGAGGCAAAGGGTTGCGCTTATTAGAACAATAGCAACTAAACCTAATTTAATTTTATTAGATGAACCATTCTCTGCTTTGGATTATCAAACAAGACTTAAAGTTAGTGATGATATTTATAAAATTATTAAAGAAGAAGGGGTAACTGTTATTATGGTTACACACGATATTGCTGAAGCTATAAGTATGTCTGATAGAATTGTTGTTCTTTCTAAAAGACCTGCGACTATTAAGAATATTTATGATATAAATTTAACCGATAAGTCTACACCTATAGAGAATAGAAAAGCACCTGAATTTTCTAAATATTATGATTTGTTATGGAGGGATATAGATGAGTGAGTCTTTCCGTCAAAAGAAATTTATAAAAAGATATAAGAGAAATAAGATGCTTATTAAATTTCTACAAGTATTCATTATATTAGTTTTAATAGGTATATGGGAATTACTTGCTAGAAATGGAGCTATAAATACTTTCATAACTAGTTATCCTAGTAAGATATTTGATACTATTATTAATCTTTTTAGAAATGGAGATTTAATTAATCATATTTGGGTGACTTTGAGCGAAACTTTAATAGCTTTCTTTATTACTGGTGTTATAAGTATTTTTATATCAATATTACTTTATAGGTTTGAAATATTTTCTAAAGTAGTAGAACCTTACTTAGTTATACTTAATAGTTTACCTAAGGTTGCTCTTGGGCCTGTCATTATAATTTGGGTAGGCGCTAATAATAGAAGTATTATTTTAATGGCAGTTTTAATTTCTGTTATTGTCAGTATTCAAGCGATTTCTTTAGGATTTAAAAACACGAATAAGAATAGAATAAAATTACTTAAAACTTTTGGTGCTAGTGAATTAGATATTTTAAGATATGTAGTTATTCCAAGTAATTATGGGGTAATAATAAATACTTTTAAAATAAATATAGGAATGTGTCTAATCGGAGTTGTGATGGGAGAATTTTTAACTAGTAAAGCAGGTATTGGTTATTTAATACTTTATGGTAGTCAAGTATTTAATTTAACTTTAGTTATGAGCGGTATTGTAATTTTACTTATTCTTTCAATTGTCCTTTATGCAATTATTTCACAAATAGAAAAACATTTAGATTTTTAGGTCTAAATGTTTTTATTTATAAATTATTTTACCTATAATTCTTAAATTTTTATTTTAATTTAATCCAAGTTTGCATTCCCTTTTTATCTATGTGAAAAGGATTTAATTTAACTATTTCATCTATAATTATTAATGTTGCATAATTACTACTACTTTTACTAATCCAAAAATCTTCATCTACACATAATTCTTTACTATATTTAAGTTTTATTCTACCTATCGGAGTCTCATTTAAATTAAAGAATAATACTTCTTTTATAGTAAAGTATGCCATTACATTTCCACTAGACTTTTTTACAATAACTATATCATTTTTAGATATTTGATCATATGGTTGTATTTTATTTTTACTAAATCTTGATTCTATAGTTTTTTTACCATCTAACATATAAGTTAAATATGGTTCAGTAAATATTCCTAAATGTAATTGTGTATTTTTTATTTCGTTTAATTCTTTTGGTAATAATTGATTTTCTAAATTTTTAATTATTTGTTTATACATATTTTTATTCCTTATATTTTATATTTTCTTACATATTCGTTTTAACATAATTTTTTATAATCTGTAAGTAAAAATGGCCGCTATTCTTCTGTCTCAATATTATTAATCTCTATAACTAATTCATCAAAATCTGATATATATTTTTGATCTTGTACTACACGATATTTCTCATATTCATCTAATGCTAATTTATCTGCGATTTCCTTTTTAATTTTGCCATTATCTTTTAAAATGCTATATTCATTTAAATTTAGAAACATTTCTAATTTTTCTTTCTATTCTTGCATAGAAATAATATGTCTTAATTTTACTTGTCTTTCAGCATAGTCTAAATACATAGATACTAAATTATTAAGTTCTTTTATTTCTTCTTTTGATAAATAATTTTTAGCAATTACGACGTCAGTTTCAAGTATTTTTCCATTAAGGAGCATTCTTCCAAGTTTGAAGTCCCATGTATTCTTTTTTTGAGTCCACTCTATTAAATATAATTTCTGGTGCTGTCATTCCTGTGATTGCAAAATGCAATTTATTTTGTATGTTCTTATAAAACTCTTTTGTTGTTTCACTATTTTTATCATAGTCATAACTACATTCTTTATAGATGTCAGTAATTTTTTGATAAAATCTTCTTTCACTTGCTCTAATCTCTTTAATTTTAATTAATAATTCATCAAAGTAATCTTTACCAAACTTAGGACCATTCTTTATTAATTCATTATTTAAAACAAAACCTTTTTTGATATATTCTTTTAAAGTTTTTGTTGACCATATTCTAAAATTAGTTGCTTCTTTTGAATTAACACGATAGCCAACAGCTATTATTGCATCTAAACTATAAAAATCAATTTTTCTTTCAACATTTCGATTTCCTTCTTTTTGAACTACCGAGATTTTCTCGGTGGTTGCATCTTTACTAAGTTCTTTTTCCTTATGAATATTTTTTAAATGTAGACCTATATGATCGATTGAGCATCCAAATAATTTAGCCATTGTTTTTTGAGTGAGCCAAAAATCTTCTTTATTATAAAGAACTTCAACTTGTACATTACCATTTTCACTTTGATATAAAATTAAATCTTTTAATTATCTAATTGCATTTTAATAAACCCCCCTGTAATATATTTTGATTATAACAAACAAGTTTTCTATAGTCAAACTTATTTATATTATTTCACTATTTTTTCATTTTTGGGCGCTTTCTAATAAAATAAAAAAACATTTAGTTCTAAGTCTAAATGTCTTTATTCTGCTGGTAGGTATTCTCCTCTAGCACTTATTTGTGTTACAAAATATTTTCCTTGGCTAGCATTGTCTGCAGTTGAGATTAACCAAGCATATAGATTAAATATTTTTGTTTCGCCTGCTGGTATTAAAATATTGCTTGCTATTACATAATCTCCTTTTTCATTTTTTGTATCTGAATATAATTTTATTGTTGGAGCTGATCCTTGTTCTCCAATAGCAATTTTTATTTGATTATCTTCTACTGGTTCACTATATGTTTTATCATCAACTACATATTTCAAATCTGGTGTTTGGTCTTTTGTTAAATATAAAGATATATACAAATCTAAAGTTCCACTGTTAGTAAGAGTAAATATATATGGTGATAATTCATTCCATTCTTCAGTTGTAGTTGGATCTTCTTGTGGATATATTGGAACATACGAAGTAATTCCATTTTCTGTTTTTGTTCCTATTACATTTCCTATATTTGGTATAGTTGTATTACAGTTAGCATCTGCACAAAAAGACATTGCAACATCTCCAAAAGTTATTACATTAGTTTCTCCCGACACTTCAACTTTAAATATAGCGTAGGAAAACATTAGAAACACTGTTGTTACAAGTAGTACAGTTGCAATGGTAATACCAATTTCTCTTTTAATTAATTTATCTAATCCCATAATAATTCACCACTGAATCTTCCTATTCTGTTTTAATTTTATACCAATTTTGCATTTTTATCAAGAGTTTATAAGAAAATAGTAGTTAATCTACATTTCTTCTACTTTAAAACTTAAGTTTAAATTTTTATCTTGTTCTTCATTTGGAGTTTCTTCGCTTAACCAAATATATAAATCTAAATTAATATTTTCTTTACTTTTTATTTCATCTGTTTTAATAAAATAATACATTTGATTATCTTTATAAAATTTTTCTAATTTAAATAAGTATTGAGGATTTTCTCCTGATGATATTTTTAAATATTTAGTACTTAGAGTTGTAGAATCATCTATTGTTAAATATAAATTATATCTTTTATTAATTTTACTTACATTATAAATACTTAAATTTACTTTACTATTTTCATTAATTCCATCTTTATCTTTCATAGGTGCAAGTACTGATAAATTATTGTTAACATCTAATACTAATCTTTCATTTTTATTCGTATAAGAATATGCTATTTCGGCGCTTTCTTCCATTTCAAAATTATTCCATATAAAGAATGTTGATAATAACATGATGGCTAGTGCAATTATTTCAAAAGTTGTGTAAAAAATAAGTTTATTTATATGCATAGCATCACCTCAAATTGTTTTTTATTATAGCATTGCATTTTTTTAAAGACAAGAAAAAACTTCTATTTTTTTCTAGAAGTTCTTCTAACGTCTTTATATACTTTATTTTTATATTTTTCTGATCTAGTTAATTTATTATTTTTATCTTCAAAATCATCATATTTTTTTCTTTTTGGATTTTTTTCAGATTCTGTTAATTCTTCTGCATATTTCATTTTGTTTTTAACAGATAATAATTTTGCCAGTTTTATTATGTCATAAATTATTATTCCAGCGGCTGGGACTAGTATTGCGAAGAACCATCCACCTTTACTTGCTAAAAAGAATTGAATTCTCCCTAGTGCTGGTATTACAAATCTTACAGTACCAATAACTCTATCATGTGTTACTATTTCGTTATCAACTACTGGGTTTGCATCTCCCCTGGTTCTAAATGAAACTCCATTATTTGTATTAAACTTTTCTACTACTCTGTGAGTGATCGGAGTTTTACCAAAATAACTATTGTTACTATAATAAGATATTATATCTCCTACTTCTATTTCTGATGGATCTTTGTAGATCACAACTACAACATCATAAACATCTATGTCTGGTGTCATACTTGGACTTATTATTGTGTATAGTCCTAGTGGTGCACTTTTTCCTTGAGATTGCGCGATTTTATTTATAGTAATGTAAATCACTAAAAATGTGCCTATAACAATTAATATAGACATTACGCACCAAGAAAGAAGCTTCATAAAAAAATTAAATAGTTTATACCCTTTTGAATTCTTCATCTTTCCACCTACTATATTTTATTATAATAAAATTTTTTTGTTTATACAAGGTGTTTACTAAAAAGTTGTAAAAGTTTTTGTTTATAAATTATAATTTGATTCTTCTTTTGAATATATGCAGCCGCAGTAATTTTGTCTATATAAGTTATATTCTTTAGATAATTGAATGGATTTTTTATATCCTTCTTTTTTCTTAAAATCTGAGTATAGATATTTTATGTTTAATTCTTTTTCTAATTCTTCTCCTATAGAGTTTAAAACTTGGCTATTTTTATAAGGGCTTACTGTTAGAGTTGTTCCAAAATAGTCATAATGTAGTTCTATCGCTTTTTTTGCTGTTTTTGTTAGTCTTAATTTAAAGCATTCATGACATCTAAAACCACCTTCTGGTAAGTTTTCTAGTCCTTTTGTAATTCTTTTAAATTCTTCATTTTCATAATCACAGTCTTCAAATTTTATTCCTAAATTTATTTCATTTAAAAATCTTTTTTGTTCTTCTTTTCTTAATAAATATTCTTCTAGTGGTTCAATATTTGGATTATAGTAAAATACAGTTATGTCAAAATAATTGGCAAGTCTCATTATTACTGCAGAAGAACATGGTGCACAACAAGTGTGTAATAAAAGTTTAGGTTTTATTTCTTTTTCTTTTATTTCGTTAATTATTTTTTCTAAATATAAGTCATAATTTATTTTCATATTTACCTCTTTAATAGAAGAAAAGACTTTTATATAAAGCCTTTAATTTTGTTTTCTTGAATCTTCTTTTTTTCTTTGTTCTGTGTTTAATGTTTTCTTTCTTAATCTAAAACTTTTAGGTGTTACTTCAACTAATTCGTCTGTATTAATATAGTCTAAAGCACTTTCTAAAGTTAATTGTCTTGGTCTTTTTAGTACAACTGTATGGTCTTTGCTTGCACTTCTAGTGTTAGTAAGATTTTTTGATTTAGTTACATTAACGGCTAGATCATTGTCTCTGTTATTTTCTCCGACAATCATTCCTTCGTAAACTTCTACACCTGGTTCTATAAACATTATTCCTCTATCTTCTAATGCTCCTAGACCATATGCAGTTGATTTACCATTTTCCATTGAAACTAATACGCCAAGTTTTCTTTCTCCAATACTTCCACCAGTTAAAGGTCCATATTCTTTAAATGTATGGTTT
>CAOJDZ010000016.1 GCA_948433815.1 uncultured Clostridia bacterium | reverse complement strand
TATCTACCTGTTCCATCCAGTTTTTATCTAGAACTTTTAAAGTTATTGCTTTCTCAAAATCATCTTGAATTTCTTGAGGAACTTCTTTTAATTTTTCATTATAATCGTCTACTACTACATCATATATAAAATCTTGAACCTCATTTATTTCCTTACTCTCTAATGATTTTTCATCTAATTTTTTTGTCTTAAGTAAATTAGCATTAAAATATTCACACATATTAACTATATCATTATGAGTAAGTGCATCTTCTGGCGGAAAATGTGCATTAACTTCATCTATAACAAAATCTTTAAAAATACTTAAGATTCTATCTCTAATGCTATCCTTATCTAAAATTTCATTACGTCTTTCATAAACAATCTCTCTTTGCTTACTAATTACATTATCATAATCAAGTAATGCTTTACGTCTATCATAGTTAAATCCTTCAACTCTTTTTTGACTACTTTCAATATTTTTACTCATTAACTTATGAGTTATTGGTGTATCTTCAGTAAATCCTAAAGTTTGCATAAGAGACTTAATTTTATCACTACCAAACTTCATCATTAAATCGTCTTCCATAGAAATATAAAATCTAGTTACTCCTGGATCTCCTTGACGACCACTTCTACCTCTTAATTGGTTATCTATACGTCTACTTTCATGTCTTTCGGTACCAATAACACAAAGACCACCTAATTCAGCAACTCCGTCACCTAGTTTAATATCTGTTCCACGTCCAGCCATATTAGTCGCTATCGTAACAGCATTTTTTTGTCCAGCCTGTTCTATGATATGAGCCTCTCTCTCATGATTTTTTGCATTCAAAAGTTCATGTTTAACACCACGCTTATTAAGCAGATTACTTAACACTTCAGAACTTTCTATTGATGCTGTACCAACTAATATTGGTTGCCCAGTTTTATGAACTTCTTCTATAATATTTGCAATCGCATTATATTTTCCGCGCATATTAATATATACTAGATCTTCCATATCATTTCTTAATACAGGTTTATTAGTAGGAATGGCAATAACATACATATTATATATATTTCTAAATTCTTCTTCTTCTGTCTTAGCTGTACCTGTCATACCAGACAACTTATTATACATTCTAAATAAATTTTGAAATGTTATTGTCGCTAAAACTTTAGTTTCCTCGTTTATATGTACCCCTTCTTTAGCTTCCAAAGCTTGATGAAGTCCATCACTATATTGTCTACCATGCATAAGTCTTCCAGTAAACGAATCAACAATTACTATCTTATCTGAATCAACAACATAATCAACATCTTTCTTAAATCCATAATTAGCCACTAGTGCCTTATCTAAATTATGAACCATAGAAGAATTCTTTATATCATATAAATTATCTAACTTTAATAAACTTTCTGCTCTTTTAATACCTTCTTCTGTTAAAGTAACACTTCTTGTTTTTTCATCAAGTACATAATCTTCTACAGTTAAAGATTTAGCAGTCTTATCAGCAAGTTTATAAAGATCTGCACTTTTACTAACTCCACCACTAATAATCAAAGGAGTTCTTGCTTCATCTATTAAAATAGAATCCACCTCATCGATAATAGCAAAGTTTAAAGGTCTTTGAACTCTATTCTCTCTTCTAACTACCATATTATCTCTTAGATAGTCAAAACCAAGTTCATTATTAGTTGTATAAGTAATATCTTTTGAATAAGCGTCTCTCTTTTCAGCAGGTGAAAAATCCTTCTTATTAACACCAACTGTTATCCCTAGAAAGTCATAAACTCTCCCCATCCACTCAGCATCACGTACACTTAAATATTCATTAACTGTAACGATATGTACTCCTTTACCACTTAAAGCATTTAAATATGCAGGTAAAGTACTTGTTAAAGTTTTCCCTTCACCAGTTTTCATCTCAGCTATATTACCATAATGAATACAAATACCGCCTATAACTTGAACTTTATAAGGCTTTTCTCCTAACACTCTATATGCGGCCTCTCTTACAACTGCGAATGCTGGCACTAAAATATCTTCTAAAGTCTCTCCATCATTTAATCTAGTTTTAAATTCTTCAGTTTTTGCTTTAAGTTCCATATCACTTAACTTTTGCATTTCTTCTTCTAATGCCAAAACTTGGTCAGCTAAAACTTCAAATTTTTTTAACTCTTTATATTCATAATCAAATAACTTTGAAAATAATCCCATAATATCATCTCCTTAATTTATTTTATCAAATTTATGTATCTTTTTAAATGATTATTATTAGAAACACACAATTTTCACAAAATAAAAACGACAAAAGTCGCTTTTCTATTAATATTAATTAGTTTCTATAATTCCATAAGAACCATCATATCTTTTATATAAAACATTAACCTTCTCATTTTCAATATCTTTAAAAACATAAAAATCATGACCTAAAAGTTCCATTTGAACTATAGCCTCTTCCTCATTCATAGGTTTCAAATATACTTTTTTTCTTTTAACAACTTCATTAATATCTTCATCTTCTACAACTTCATCTTCATAAACTATCATTACTCTTTCACGAGACATTAACTTAGATTTATACTTTCTCATTTGTGTTTCTAATTTGTCTAAAACCAAATCAATCGCAGCATACATATCACTATGTGAAACTTCTGCTCTAAGATCATACCCTCTACTATTTAAAGTTACTTCTACTTTTTGTTCTCTTCCTCTTACGCTAAAACTAATCTTAACACTTACTTCTTCAGGATTATCAAAATATTTTTCCATTTTAGAAATTTTTTCAATCGCATAAGATTTAATAGCTTCTGTAACTTCTAACTTTTCTCCACGAACTGTATATTTCATATTATCACCTCTAATATAATATTAACATATTAGAAAGAAAAAAACTACTAAACAGTAGTTAATTTTACTTCTTTGACATTTATAGCTTGGTTACCCTTAGCTGTTTTAATTAACGTGAACTCAACAACATCACCCTCATTAAGAGACTTATAACCATCTTGTTCTATTGCTGAATAATGCACGAATACATCTTCACCTTCACCGGCACCTATTTCAATGAATCCATAACCTTTTTCGTTATTAAACCACTTAACTCTGCCTTTTCTAGTCACACTTAACACCTCTCTTCCATACCTCTATATTAAAACACGCGCATGTTCTAATCAATGTAATTCGGGTCAAAAAATCCGACATATTTTTTAACAATAATATAATACTAAATTTTAAGCCATTAACAAGAAAACATTGCATTAAATACCAAGTTTTGTGCTTTAAATGATTTTTGCATTCAAAAAATATACACTTTTTATTTTTTAAAACAAAAAATTACGAATAAAGTGCAAGATTAGGTAAAAAATACAAATAAAAAATTATAATGTTCATGGAAGTGGTAAAATGAAAGATCTTTTAATTAATTCCGCGATGACTAACATCAATAAATATTATGATTATGACGATGTAAAATTAGCCGAAATACGGTACGGCCTTGCAAGTCTCTATTTAACTTTAACAAAAACGATTGTAATATTTACTTTATCTTATTTATTAGGATATATAAAACCACTTCTCATATTAATGGCCCTTTATAGTGTGTTAAGATTATTTGGATTCGGTGTACACGCTAAAAAAAGCATACACTGTTGGATATCTTCATTAATTATATTCTTAATCCTACCGTACTTATGTATAATTTTAACGATTAACTATAAAGTTAAAGTTACTCTAGGTATGATTTGCGTAATTTTATTAGGATTTTTCGCCCCTGCAGATACGGAAAAAAGACCATTAATAAACAAAAAAAGGAGAATTACATATAAAGTAATCAGCGTATTACTTGGATTAATTTATATAGTATTATTCACCTTCATAAAAGACAACACAGTAAATAATTGTATACTAATATCTTTAATGCTAGAAACTTTTGTTGTCTTACCTATTACATACAAATTATTTGGAGTAAGTTTTAATAATTATAAAAACTATACTTCATTAAAAGAAAAAAGAATGAAAGGAGAAAAGTTAATATGAAATTATTTGCAACTTTAACAGGATTTTTAGGACAATTCTTCGCTAAGACTACAGCTAGTGCTTGCTGGTTTAGTTATTTAGATGAAGAAGAAACACCAGAAAGTCTTTTAAAATAAAAATTTAATTAAAATTATTACTACCTTTAAATTACCCTAGTTTAATTACTAGGGTTTTTAATTTTGAAAACTGTAACAAATCTATTATTTTCTATACTTTGATTAAAATTTAGTAACTCTGTATCTTCTAGCATCTTCTTAACTACATATAGTCCATATCCACGATTACTACCTTTAGTAGAAAAACCTTTTCTATGAATTAAGTTAAGATCTATATTATTAGCAAAACTATTTTCAACATATACTACTAAATCATCATCTTCTAAGTATATATCAATTAATAAAATTTTATTCTCCGTTAACGAAGATGCCTCAATAGCATTATCTAATACTATTCCTAATATTTTACATACCTTAAAATATAATTTAGAATCTAGTTTTTCAAAATTATCTTTAATTAGTGGAGATATAACTAATTCAAGATTGATATTTAAATTCTTAATATGTGCCATCTTATAATATATAATCCCTTTTATACCAGATGGTAACTTATATAACTTAGAATATAATTCTGATTTCTTATCTTGATAATCGTCAATAATATCATTTAAAGTTTCTTCAAATTCTTTTGAGCTTTTATCTTTAATACTTTTCAACACAATTAAATTATTTAACATTTCATGTCTATTTATCCTATCATTATCCAAGATTGTCTCATATTCACTCATCAAATCTAATAACGATTGTTGTTCCTCTTCATTATGTTTATTTTTAAAATATTGAAAAATCATTATAAAGCATAAAATTAAAAAGAAAGACATTACTAACATAGAAACCACAAAAATTTCTATATTTAAAACAAAAGCATTAAAATGAGTTATTACTACAAATACTAAAAATGCGAAGAATGTTATAAACAAAAATACATAACTAAACTTTCTATTTACATATGATAACAGTTTATTAATATTTTTTACAAAATACTTAGATAAAAATAACAACAATAGACATAGAGACACCAAAAAAGTATTCAACGCACGTATATAATTTATATTTTCTAATATTACCGATTGGTCTATAGAAACAAGTAAATAGATTATAGACAATAAAGCATCACATAAAGTCAACAACAAATATATAATAAACATTTTAAACAAAGTTATTCTAAAGGATTCTCTAAAATTAATCACTAATACGACCATTACAGATACCACAGATATTATAAATCTTACAAAAGAATCAGAAGAATAATAATTGGAAAGAAATATGAAAAATGATGAAAAACTTAAAACAAAGAGTCTCATCACACTTATCTTTACTCTCTTACTAGAAATTATCCCATATATTTTTAAAAACACAAAAACATTAAACCAAATTGCTGAATAAGAAAGACATAAACTAAATAACTTCACTTCCACTCAACTCCTTCTTATGTGTCTTTGATAAAAATGGTGCTTCTTTACCATTATCAAAAATAACCTTACCTTCACTCCATACATAAGCATCAACTCTTTTAGAATTAACTATACAAGCCTTATGAGTAAAAATAAAATCGTCATTAAGAAGTTCTTTTACTTTAATTAAGTTAAGAGAAATTTTATATTCATTTTTATCTGTAACAATCACACTTTTTCTCTCAACTGTATCTTTATAAATATATAAAATCTTATCAAAAGCAATACTATAATCCACTTTTCCTATCTTATATTTAAAGTTCTCTCTAACATCTAATTGTTTTAAACATATATCAAATAATTCATGTAAATTCTTTTCTGCTTCAAACTGTTTATTAACAAAATCTAAAATTTGTAGTCTTTGTTTAAACGTATCAAAGGCCATACCGCCATTTACAGTAAAAACAATTATAGGACTAGTCCAATCTTTCTTCCTAATTCTTCTAGCAACATCAATAGCAGTAGTATTAGGAAGTTCAAAATCTAATATATAAATATAATTAGAATCATGATTTTCTACAAGTTCTATAAATGTATCTGTTTCTCTTTCAAAAAATAAAATATCAAATTCATACTTATTTTTCATCATATAATTAAAAATGATATCTTTTGTTTTCTTTCTATGATGAGGATTATCTTCTAAAACCACAAAATTAATCACAAAAACCAACTCCAATAATCTTTACCTTTTAAAAATATAATAACATTTAATTTTAAAAGACAACAGGGAGCGATAGGTCCAATTTTGCATTTTTTTCATTTTTTATATACTTTTACAAACAATTACTAAATATCTCCATAAAAAAACTAACTCTAGATTAGTAAAGTTAGTCATCTAATTCATCTAATTTAAATGAGTAAAAGTTTTCTGGATACATCAAACTTCCTATATAATAAACTTCAAAATGTAATGAATTTTTATAATTAGAATTTACTTTTGATGTTCCACTTTTACCTATTACTTGTCCTTGGTTTACTGTATCTCCAACCTTTAATTCAGTCTTCTCAATTCCTTGATACACTGTTATAAAATCTTTTTCATGTTCTATTTTTACAATATTTCCTAATACTTCATCAGTCTCTACACTTAATATCTTACCATTCATTACACTTAATACATCAAATGGTGTTTCACTAATATAATCTACACCAGAATTTTGCATATAAGTATTCTCATAATAAATAATAGCATTCTCTTGATTCTTCTCTTCATCTTCAAAATCATAGAAGTATCTACCTATTGTAACACTTTCATCCTTATATGGCTTAATAATACCCAATTTGTTGTTAGTATCACCATTAGGATTTTTATTTTCTTCACCTTGAACAGGTACAGCATCTTCATCTATTAATCCGTTAACACTATATGTAAAGTCTCTTTTTTCACTTAAATATTTGCTTATACTTGAAATTGTTAACCAAATACATGCAATTACTGATATAACAGCGATTAAATAAACGCCAGGTACAAATAATTTTTTAACATTTAAATTCTTCATTGCTCACTCTCCTACTTATAATGTGAACAATAAAAATAATTTTATACATTATATTACTGAAATATCTACACCTGTATAATAATATTTTAAAATATCTTTATATGTATATCCTAATTTTGCCATTTCATTAGCGCCATATTGGCTTAACCCTACTCCATGTCCATATCCTCTGGTTGTTATTTTAACTTCTTCTCCGATTATTTTTATATCAAAATCTGTACTTCTAATACCCAATTTCTTTCTAAATTCTGTGCCTTTAAACAAATTACCATTAATTTCCAAACTATTAATTCTTCCACTAGAGCTTTTTTCTTTAATTTCTATTACTATTTCATTAGTCTCACCTAAACCTAGTTTTTGTATAACTTCTGAGATTTTATAACTAACTGTTTTCTCATATCCATTTACATTTTTATCCCAAGAAGAAGATACACTAACCAAATATGGTCTAGTTTCACTAAACACATTTTCTAAATTCTCAGTATACCCATTAGATATACTAAAATAAAAAGATTCAATTATTTGATTATTATATGTTATATATTCTCCACTAGTTTCATTAACTGCCTCCTTTATAATATTATAATATTTCTCATACCCTTCTCCCCACTTAGTTTTCATCGCTTCATCATTAATAAAACATTGATCAGTATTAGTAGCTACATAAGTTGGACTCATATTTTGCTTATATAAATAAAATGTTCTAATTGCAACAGCACCAGCTTTTAAAGCTTCAATATTAAAAGAAGCAGGCATCTCACACGATAAAACACCTACTACATACTCATCAATTGACATATTTAAATTTTCTCCATTATAAGAGACTGCTACTGAATCCAAATTCCATGATTTTTCTGCACCCTCTTTTTCTACTTGATTCGGCTTTTTATCATCTATTACTTCTTTATTAGAAAAATCCATAGTAGCAATATAAACAACTAATAAAAATGGAATTATTACAAAATATTTTTTCATATAAATATATATGCTTAACTTATATAATTTATTCTTCTTTTTTTACTTTTTTAGTTCTAACTTGTTTTTTCTTCTCTGTGTTAGCACCTTTTAGAATAGAAGCTTCATAATCTCTAATTTTATTAACACGTCTTACAAGTCTTTCTTCTCCTAAAAAACTAGATTTAAGAAATGCGTCGACTATATCTTTAACTTCTAAAATTAATAAACTCGCTGAAAAACTTATTACATTAGCATCATTATGTTCCTTAGCAAGTCTCGCTTCTCTCGCATTATCTACTTTTGCACACATAATCCCAGGAACCTTATTAGCCGCAATAGCCATGCCATTTCCAGTCCAGCATATTAAAATACCAGTATCAACTTCTCCTTTTTTAATACCTTCACATACTTTCATCGCATAATCAAAAGAATCTACACTTACACCTGAATCAGTACCATAATCTATAAATTCTATTTTCTTTTTATTAAAATATTTCTTTAATTTTTCTTTTAACTTAAAACCCCTATGATCTGCAGCAATTCCTACTTTCACTTTTTATCACCCTAATATCATTATAAATAAAAAGCAAAAAAAATAAAGACATAAAATAAAAAATAGTCAGTTACTTGACTATTTAATACCATATTTTTCTTTAAACTTTTGAACGTTACCAGTTTTAGCCTCAGTACGTTTTCCTGTATATACTGAATGACACTTATTACAAGCTTCAAGTTGTATTTCAGTCTTAGTACTCATAGTAGTAAACTCATTACCACATGCACATTTTACCTTACATTCTTTTAGTTCTGGATGAATTCCTTTTCTCATTTTATATTCTCCTTTCGCCATAGTTAATTAAAAATAACTATAGAAACTCTTTTGCGTATGTAATATACCACATAATTGCAAAGTTTTCAACCATTTTAACAAAATACAATTAACGAATAAAAGTTAATCTCAACCCATGACATATATCACCATAATCACCATAAATTAGTGCTATATCCATTCCAAGTCTACAAAACAATGCAAACTGTTTTAGCCTATATTCATCATTAGCAAAAAAGTTTCGTTCCTGTTCAGTAAACTCTGCTTCAACAGAAGATATTAATGCTTCCATATTAACAACATATCTTTCTTCTCCACTAA
>CAOJDZ010000015.1 GCA_948433815.1 uncultured Clostridia bacterium | reverse complement strand
TACACTTCCTTCTACTATGGCTAGTGTTCCTCCAAATTCTTTACCCATGTCTACACTTTGATCTACTTCTTCACTATTCTTGTAAATAAATTCTATTGTATATTCATGCTTACTTCCAGATTCTATATCTATGTCATAAACTAATGTTACATCTTTCCTTTCAGCACTTTTTGGTACATCAACGTAGTCTGTCATATTATATCCAGTATCTGAGGTTATCTTATATTGTAAAAATCCTTCTGTTACAAAAGTATTAATTAAGTTTTTTATTACAATATTATAATTAAAAACATCATTACTTTTATTCTCAACTGAAAAACTTTTAGATGTACTCCATCCTGGTTCTATAGATGTTTCAACTAATTCCACTGTATCTGTAAAAATTATAGCAATTTTCTTTGAACTAATATTTATTTCTTTTTTGTTAATACTATTAGTACCTACAAAATAACTATAACTTACTCCTAAAGTTACTATTATTAACAACATTACTACTATATAAACTACATACTTCTTACTTCTCATACTTCTTTACTCTCCTAATAAACATGACATCAGAGTCATATAATATAAATGTATCATTATATGTCATGTGTGTCAATTAAAATTCCTGCCTTTTATGTCATACAAAGGATTACTTAATCATGACATAATTGTCATAGGTGGTGTGTATGTTAAAAGAATATAGATTGAAAAAAGGTTACAGTTTAGAAAAATTAGCAGAACTATGTAATATTTCTTGGAGAAATCTTCATAGAATCGAAAATGGAAAAATAAATGAAGCAAAATTTGAAACAATAAAAAAAATAATCAGCGCACTAGAAATGAGTGATACTGATATTATAAAGATAATAAAAGAAAAATAAATTCTCTATCTTCTAAGTTTTTCTTAATAAATAAAAAATATAGACTTTCGCCTATATTATATAATACTTATTAAGACTGGACTTAATATTAATAATAGAATTATTGGTATAAAGAATACAACTGATACAATACTTATTTTAATTGGCATTTTGGCTATGTGAGCTTTTGCTTCAAATAGTTTTTTATCTCTTAAATAATCTACTTGATTATAAAGAGTTTCAACTACTTCACTACCAAATACATTAGAATGAGTTATATTTAATATTACATTATTAATAGTATCACTAGGTATTCTTTTTTTCATATCTGTTAAAGCTTCAGTTAATGTTTTTCCATATTCAATTGATTCTAATGTAACTTTAAATTCATCACTGAGTTCACTTTGTATATTTCTTACAGTTAAATCTAACGCACCTTTTAAGTTTCTTCCTTTTTCTAAAGATAAAGTTAATACTTCAAAAAAGAATAAGGCTTCATAATCCAATTTAGATGCTCTTTTTTTTATACGAGAATCTAATATTAAATATTCAATACCAACATAAAACATAATTGTTATTATTGGACTAGCTATATATGCATAAGAAGAAACTAAGAATGTTATAAAAAATATTAATAAACTTATAATTAATCTTGTATTCATAAAGTCTATTGGATCTATTTTATTATATATTCCTAATAATGTAGTTTTTTTTCTAATTCTATTTATACTTTTTTTTGTATATATTTTTTCTATAAATCTATTATTCATTATAATTCAACTCTCATTATTCTTTTTATTATTACCGCGTACATTATATATAAAAGTAATATAAGTAATAGCATTAATAATCCTAACTGTGTTTTAAATAATGGATTAAAGTAACTAGGATTTAATATAAATATAAGTGTACATATTATGAATGGTATGGTAAGTAATAATTTATATACAAACATACTAGATGCTGTGGCTGTTTTTAATTCATCATTTAATTTTTTCTTATCAAAGAATTCTCTTTCTATACTTTTAAATACTTTTACTATATTTCCTCCTGTTTTATTTAATAGTGTAAGACTTGTAGTTATAAATTTTGCATCATCAAGTCGTACTCTTTTATAGAATCTATCAAATACTGTTTCTATAGTTAATCCATAAGACATATCTAAATATATTTTTTTAAATTCATCTCCTATAGCGCCTTCTAATTCATTTTTTACTATTTCAATTGCTTGCATGATACTCATTCCACTTTTAAAAGCATTATTCATTATTATTATTGCTTTAAGTAAGTCTTCGCTTATTTCTTTTCTTTTTTTTCTGTATTCTATAGATACATATATATCAATTATAAAGAAACCTATTATGTAACTTAGGAGTAAACCTATTAATGAAATATTTACATATTGAAACATCATAGTAATTAGATAAAGAATTAGAGTTACAAAGCCAAGTATTATTTTTGTACTTATGTAGTCTATTCCTTTTTTTGTTTCTAATTCGTCATAACTTATATGTCTTTCATATGATTCTCCATATTTACTAAGTAGATGAGATTTTTCTATTAAACTTGATACTTTTTTTATAAAATTATTTATAAATATATTTATTTTATCAAATATAGATAGTTCTTTATTTTGTAAGCGTCCGATTGTGTATTTATTGAATTTCTTTTCTAGGGCTATATTATGTCTTACTTTTATTACATAGACTAGTATTAGAAATAAAAGAAGTATCAATATTATTTGAACTATTAGTAGTTCTACTATTACTCCGTCTTTCATTTTTTACCACCAGGATTCTCAAATATATAATCTATGTCTACTATTCCTTTTGATTTTAATTTTTTTAGGACTTTTGGGATAAAGTCATATCTTATGAATTCTCCATTTACTTTTCCTGATTCACTTAGTCCATCTTGTTTAAAAGCAAATATGTCTTTTAATACTATGGTTCCGTCTTTCATAGTTTCTAGTTCGCTAATACTTACTACTTTTCTTCTACCATCATTTAGTCTTTCAATGTTTACTACTAAATCTATGGCATTATATATGTATTCTCTTATCGCTTTTATTGGAATGTCTAAACCACTCATTAAAACCATTGTTTCTAATCTATTTAAGGCATCAACTGCTCCATTAGCGTGCATTGTTGTTAGGGAACCGTCATGTCCTGTATTCATTGCTTGTAACATATCGAATGCTTCTTTTCCGCGACATTCACCTACTATAATTCTATCAGGTCTCATACGAAGAGCATTTATTACTAAGTCTCTTATAGTAATTTCTCCTTCTCTATCATAATTCATTACTCTTGTTTCTAGAGGAATTACATGTTCTTGCATGAGTTTTAATTCAGCGGCATCTTCTATAGTAACTATTCTTTCTCTTCCACTTATAAAACTACTTAAGATGTTTAAAAGAGTTGTTTTCCCTGAACCTGTTCCTCCACAAATTATCATATTAAGTCTACCTAATACACAAGCTTCAAGAAATCTTGCCATATATGGAGTCATTGTTCCCATTCTTAAGAAATCATCTATAGTAGAAATACTTTCTTTAAATTTTCTTATAGTCATTACTGGACCCTTTAAACTAAGTGGTGGGATTATCGCATTTATACGAGAACCATCTTTTAATCTAGAGTCAACCATTGGACTAGATGCATCTATTGTTCTACCTAGAGGCTGTATCATTCTTTGTATAGTTCTAATAATATGTTCATCATTAATAAAAGAAACACTTTCATCTTTGATTAGTTGACCATCTATTTCTATATATATTTCTGAAGGACCATTTACCATTATTTCTGTTATATTTTTATCACTTAGTAGTTCTGTTATAGGACCATAACCGTTTATTTCGTTATCAATAAGGTTATATATGTGACTTCTTTCTAAGTTTGTTAAATCGTATCCTTCAATACTTCTATCTATTTCAGCATTTATGTATTCATTTAAACTTGCTGATTCTGGTATTTCTGTATCTATTAAGTTTTCTATTATTTTAGTTCTTAATTCATCTAGAAGTTCTTTATCTTGAAATATTTCATAGTCAGTTACTGGGATTATACTTCTTTTAGATTTAGTTACTTCAAAAGCATCTAGTAAACTAGTTTTTTTCATCAAAATCACCCTTCTTTAAATCTTCTATTATCATTTTCATATTGTTATAATCTTCTTTATATTTTTTATTAAATCCATCAGTTAGCGAAGGTATTTTGCATTCATATAAGTATGAAGTTATATCTTTTATAAATAGATTTTTACTTAAGGTGTAATCTATATTAGCGCCTATTATTTTTTTCATATCCATTATGCTAAAGTAAGGTGTTTTGAAGTCACATGAAGCATTTAGTAAGACTTTGTAATTTGTGATGTTGCAGTCACTAAATATGTTTAAGATGTTTCTAGTATTTTTTAGAGTGTACATATCATTATCTATTATAAAGAGTATTAAATCACTTGAGTCTAGAGTCACTATATTTATTTCATCCATTTTACTTCCTGTATCTATTATTACTACATCATATAGGTTTCTTACTTTTTCTATTATCATGCTTAAGTAACGACTACTTATTTTGTTTCCTTGTCTAGGATCTTTTGGAGAAGGAAGAACATCTATTTTGTCATTATATTTGTATACATAATCACTTATTTTTTTGAATCTATTATTAGTCATGTCATCTGTAAGGTTATAGATAGATTTTTTTATTTCTTCATTTAAAATCATTCCTATAGTTCCTGTGTGCATGTCAAAATCCAAAATCAATGTTTTATGATCTAAAGAAGAAGCAACGCCAACTAAATTCAGTGATAAGACTGATTTACCTACTCCTCCTTTTGGACTATATATAGTTATTATTTTCCCACTCTTTGCCATTTTCTTTTTCCCTTCTTTAACAGTTATCTATTTTTATATCATAGTTTTTATATCCTACTAGAGAACCAAATATACTATCTATATTATAATTAATTATAACGCATTCTTTTTTTCCATTATTTGTTTTTCTTAATTTAGTTATTTCTAGGTCATTTAACTTAAAATATTCTTCTATATCTAGGTTTTCTTTTTCTGCTTCTTTTAGGAGCGCTTCACCCTTTATTTTTCCTCCATACATTAGACCTACATCAATAATAAGTGCAAAAGCCATTAGCATGACTGGAAGAAATAGAATAAACATTATTAATGATTGACCTCGTTTATTGAGTTTATTCATAATAAATCACCCGTTTAACTTTTGCTTTATAAGGGTTACCTATTATTTTTCCTAAACCTGGTGTTATAAAATTAACTTCACTTTCTAAAGTAAATTCTATATATTTATTGTCTTTATTAGTTACTTTTAGAGTATTCTTTTTATTGTTTTCTTTTAAAAATGATTCAAGACTCTCATATGTAGAACCATTTTTATATAATTCTACTAAGTCAGAAGTAATGCTTTCTAATTCGTTTTTTCTTAGTATTATTCTTCCAAAATCAATAGCGCCAAAGAAGAGCATTATTAATATTGGTAAGATAATTATAAATTCGACTAATGCTTGTCCCCTTTTTTTATTCATATTTCCCCCTTTAGCTTATGTTACATGTATTTTTCCAATTTACACTTGATTCTGTTTCATATTTATCACTGCATTTCAAATAAGCTTCTGGTTTGTTATTTGTATATATTACGCATCCTGTACAAGATTCACCTTGAAGAGATACGTCTTCTATATAGTCTTCGTTAACTAAAGTTTCTAATTTTATATAGCCTGAATAAGTTCTATCACTATTTTTTTTGATAGTTCCTGGACAAATATTATTTCCTAGTTTATTTCTACAAAAGTCTTCTAGATAGATGATTGCGGTATCTTCTATTTCATTCTCTTGAACTTTCATGGTAGATTTTACACTGTTTGAGAATATTTCAATTAAATTTGGCATAACAAAAAGTAATAATGCACCTATTAGGGCGATGACTGCGAGTACTTCTGTTAATGTAAATCCTTTTTTATTCACAATATCCTTCACCTGGCTTTTCTCCTTCTTTATA
This sequence comes from uncultured Clostridia bacterium, assembly GCA_948433815.1. Classification (GTDB taxonomy): domain Bacteria; phylum Bacillota_I; class Bacilli_A; order RF39; family UBA660; genus MGBC139354. The sequence continues at coordinate 3,292 of CAOJDZ010000015.1, read as the reverse complement.
TTCTGTACCTGATAATTCACATCCTGTTTTAGTTATAGAGTCTTTTAAATAGCCACCAAACAAATTAACTAAAGTAATAGCAATTACACTTATAAGTGCGATTATTAGAATATATTCTGTTAAGGCTTGCCCTTTTTTATTTTTCATATTCTCACCTATTTTAATTTTATAAAAATATATAGTATTTGTCAATTAGGTATGGTAATATAAAGGCATGAAATACAGTGATATTTGTAAAGTTTTTAATATAAAAATTGAGGAAGCCAGTTCTTTTATGTCTAGATTAAAAGGACTTATGTTTAAAAAGAAAAAAATAGACTATGGTCTACTTTTAAGAAACACTAATGGGATTCATACTTTTTTTATGTTTCAAAGTATTGATGTTATACTTTTGGATAAAGATTTTAATAGTATTGATTCTATTAGTGATGTTAAACCTTGGAGAGTTATATTACCTAAAAAGCATGTTAAACATACTCTAGAGTTACCTAGTGGGACAATAAGTAAAAGTCAGTAAGATTATTCGCTTACTGTTTTTTTGGTTGTGTTAATTTTAATCTATTTTGTTTTTCTTTTTCTCTAGTTTCAGCATACACTTCATCATTTATAGGTTTAACAGCATATGCAACTTTTTTCTCTATTGAAGATAACGCACTTGCTTGTATAGGATTTGGTCTATTTGGGGTATTTTCTTTTCCTTCATGAACGCTTGTATAAAGGCCTACTACTTCTGGCTTCGAAAAATTTCCTTTTTTTGTTCTAGTTTGTACAGTGAAAACTTTAAGTCCTTCTTCTTTATATAATGATTTTTTAAAAGTAATAGAACATGCGACTACTCCACTAATAATATTTTCAACTGTTATACCTTGACGTCCTTCTATAATTCTTATATCTTGCGGAGTTCTTTTAGTTTGTCCACTTCGTTTGTAAGAGAGGTATGCGTGTATTTGATATAATAAATCATCAAAGGCATTTATCGGTTCCATTTCTTTTTTCTTTTTCTCTTCTTCAGCATTATAAGCCTCATTAAATTCTTCATTTATTTTTTCTAAAGTTCTAAAGCTATCAGTTCCTTTTATCGTTACCTCTCCTTGTCTTTTTAATGCTTCATTATATAAACTTACTGCAGACTCTAAAATAGCTTTCCATCTAGAATAAATTTCTTTAAGATGAGTGTTTTCAAATTCTGGAGAAGTGCATCTTAATACATTCATATCTTTTTCATTTATATCACTTTCTGGAGTAAGATTTCCTCCATATACATAATTAATTTTGAATGAACTACCTAGTTCTTCTGGTGCTCCAAATGCATTAGTTTTGTAAGTCATTAAAAGAGTTAATTCTCTTCCTGTGTCTTTACATTGTTCTGTGCTTTCTCTGTTCATTCCTAAAATATTTCCAGAATAAAATCTAGAGGCTATTATTATATCGTAATTACCTAAATTATTTTTCACATGTAGCCCTAAACTAAAGTTATTATCTTCATTAAAATCTATATTTAGTCCTAAGTCACCAATAACTTTTGGGAACACTTGTCCTCCAAATCCTAAAACTAAGATCTTTAAATCTTTTTTAGTTTTTGGAATGAATCTGTGAGGATTTATAGTTTCTTCATAAGGTACATATTCTACATCTTTAAAATAAGGATCATCTAATATTCCATTCATCAATATATTTTCTAACACTCTGTTATAAAATTCTTCTATAGTTTGTTCTAGTATATCCCAGCTTCTTTTAATTTTTCTATCACTTAAGAATGCATGAATACCATTATGAATAGAGTTTCCTCTTGTAAATTCAAGTACAAGCACTGGTGAATTTCTTCTTAAGTTATCTACTACGTTATCTAATTCTACTTCTCCATAGAAGCAACAACGTTGAACGTTCTGGTTACCCTTTATAATAAGGTGATATTGTTTTAAAAGTTCAGGATGAGTTTTAAAATAAGCATTTGCTCTTACTATTGATTTAAAATAGTCAATATTTTTAAATCCACAATTTATAAGGCCTTTATAATCTTCTATATTATCAGAAATTAATAATATATTTGTTTCACTTACTACTCTTTCTCTTCTCATAAAATCTTTTCTAAGCGCAAATAGTGCATGCTCATTAAGATTATCAAAAAAGTCTTTTACTCTAGAATCTACACCTTTTAATAGTTTATCTTTTAGTATTTCTAGACTATGATCAATTTCTAATATATCATCTAAATTTAAACCTTTTTTTAATGTAATAGTCCCGTCTTCTTTATATTCTATAAAATCGTAGTATCCAACAATGTCATAAAATTCTCCTTCTACTTCTAGTTTAGTACTCCTTGTAAATTCACTTACAAGTAAATGTAAATCTATTGGGTCTATTAAACCATATTTTACTATAGCTCCTAGAATTATATCTTTGAATTTTACTTGTTTTTCTTTTTTGGATTTATTACTTTCACTCATTTTTATTACTCTCCTTTATTTTTCATTGTTAATGGATTAGATAATTTTCTAATTTTTTGTTTTTCTTTTTCACTTAATTCACTCCATATTTCATCATTTATAGGTTTAATAGCATATTCTACTTTTTTCTTTATTGAAGATAAAGCACTGGCTTGTATAGGATTGGGTCTATTTGGGGTATTTTCTTTTCCTTCATATACTCCTATATATAAGCTTAATAATTCTGGAGGCGATAAAATTCCTTTTTTATTTGGTGCTTCTAAAGTAAATATTCTTAATCCTTCTTCTTTATATTCTCTTTTAAAAGTTAAAGCACAGGTTACTCTTCCATCAATTATATTTTCTACTCTAACTCCGTTTTTTACTTCTATAATTTTTATGTCTTTTGGAGTGCGCTTAGTAAACCTTAAACTTTTATAATACAGAAAACTTAATATTTCATTTCTTATACTGTCAAATGCAATTATTGGTTCAAATTCTTTTCTTCTTTGTTCTTCACTTACAGTCAAAACATATAGGTATTCTTCATTTATTTCTTCTGCGGTTCTAAATCTAGTTCCTTTTACTTTGGCTATTCTTCTTTTATTTAGCGCTTCATTATAAAGACCAACAGCTGACTCGATTATAGCCATCATATTACTGTAACCTTTAATAACAGACTCATTATTAGGTTCTAAGGTGCCTTTTACTTTCTTTTTTAATACTCCCATTTCTTTAGATTTGACTTCACCGTGAGGAGCATAAACTCCTCCATATGAATATGCTATTTTTAAAGTATTTCCTAGGCTATTTTCGCTAAATGTTTTTTCTCCATATGTCATTAAAAGTGTTAATCCTCTTCCGGT
>CAOJDZ010000014.1 GCA_948433815.1 uncultured Clostridia bacterium | reverse complement strand
CTAGTTGTTCATTTGAAGAAAACACTATTTTATCTATGTTAGCTTGTTCACAGTTATTTAATCTATTAGTCATATTTTTATGATCTCTATATATTCTTATGTCTTCGTAATAGAATAGGGAAGTGTAAGCATTTAATAATTTTATAAAATCACTTATTCTTTCTGATTCTTTTAGATAAACCATGTAATGTTTTTCTCTTTTTAATACTTTGCTATTATAGTTTAGACTGTTTAATAAACTATTTATAAAGTCAGCGGTTGTTTTATTTTCAATTATAAATTCTAGATGATATCTACTTGTTTTAGGGTCATTAACACTACCACATATTAGAAAAGCACCTCGTAAGTATGCTTTTTTTTCTTCTATACTGTCATAAATAAATTCACTTGGTTTTCTTTTTCTATTTCCCTGTTCATTTATTATGTTTAAGGTTTTTAAAATTTTTCTATCAGTATCTTTTACAGTAATATGCATTAGATATTTTTTATTTAGTCTATTTATTTCTTCTTTATTTAATTCTATTTCTACATTAAATGTATCTTTTATTAATTTATATATTCTTCTAGATACACCTATATTTTCTAAATAAATAGAGAATTTATTTTTTTCTAATGTTGCGCCTATGTTTACTATGGCTGATAATTCTGCAATTATTTCTGACTTTGGATATTCTATATTTAGTATTTCATTTTTTATGTTTGTTGTAAAAGACATTATATCACTTCCTTACCAAGTTCTAGAGTACCACCAACCGTTAGGGAAATAAACCTTTGTATCCGGATCAATTAAGTAAGAACGATAATCAACAGCAGTTCTAAATCCTGTTGCCATGGTGAAGTGTAGGTGTGCTCCTGTAGTACACTTGTCATATCCACCATGAGACGTGCTAGTTGACCAACCGCCCATTTTTCCTATTTCAGAGTTAGCTGTTACGACAGCCCCTGGTTTATAGTCATCATTGAAACTCAATAAATGCATATATACTGTTGTATATCTATATCCATTAACATTATGATGAATGAATAAAATATTTCCTCCACAAGACGACCTATATATTCTAGATGCTACAACTCCTGGTGCTGCGGCATATACACTTGTTCCTTCTGCGTTTGATAGAGACATATCAATTCCGCTATGGAACGATTGAACTGCACCTGTTACTGGGTGAGTTCTATAACCGTAGTCACTAGTAACCACACCTTTAGTAATAGGTCTTATAAATCCTGTAGCTGTAGGCATTCCTTTAGCGCATACTGTTAGCACATCTTCTCTTTTTGTACAACCTAAATCTTCATATGTTTTTATAGTTTCTTTTGCTGAGGCAATATCTTTATCTATATCTATTACTATTTCATCTATTTCTTCTATTTTACTTCCTAAAGATGCTAATTTATCTTTTAATTCTCCTCGTTTTTTCTCTTCCTCTTTAATATCTTTAGCTAATTTATCTTTTAGGTCATTATTTTTCTTAATTAAATCATTCATTTCTTTGATTAAGTTTTTATTGTTTTTACTTAGTTGTTCTACAATAGAAATTCTATGAATGAAATCAGTGAATGATTTTGCCTTAAATACATATTCTAGATATGATTTTTCTCCACTTGAGATTTGAAGAAATGTTAATGTTCTATCTATTTCTTCTTGCTTAGAAATTATTTCTTTTTCTAATTTTGCGATTTCTTCTGTTGCTTCTTCTATTCTTTTATTTAACGAAGTTATTTCATTTTCTATCGATACTATTTCTTTACTTGTTCTATCAAATTCCGCTTGAGTTAATTGTTTTTGTTCATTTTCTTCTCGTCTTTGTTTTTCAAATGCTTCTAGTTCATCTAATAAGTCTCCAAAAGTTACTGCTTCTGCGTTTGTTATTAATGGAAATACTAAGAAAGCAAGTATTGTTACTATTACTACTAATTTTTTCATTATATCTTTAAGTACCTCCTTACAGCACGGTAAGAACCTAAAGCACCGACAACTACACCAATACTAAGAAGTATTAAACTTAAAGTAAATAATATTTTATCTGGGTTAACTAAAGTTATAACTTCAGTAAATAATACACCTTCCATTTTTTGATATAAGAAAATGTAACCATAACAAGTTAAGAATATTGGTATAATACTTCCTAAGAATCCTAAAATAATACCTTCAAAGAAGAATGGTAATTTAATATAAGAGTTTGAGGCTCCGACTAAACGCATTATTTCTATTTGTCTTTTTCTATTATTTATAGTGATTTTAATAGTATTACTAATTAAGAAAGCTGTTACTATTACTAGGCCTACAACTATAACTATTGTTATTTTCTTTATTATGTTAAATATTTTGACTAATTCTTCAACCATTCCTTCGCCATATTTTACTGTGTTAATTTTCTCAATTTCTTTTATAGCTGTAGCAGTTTCTCCAATTTTTTCTGTGTCTTTTACCTTAACTAAATATTCATCTAATAAAGGGTTAGTTGCTTCATCATATCCACTTAATATAGTACCAAGTTCATCTGATTCAGTAGACATATCTTTTCTTATGTCTTCTTTAGATAAAAATTCTATACTTTCTATATTAGGCAATAAATTAATATTTATTTTTATCGCTTCTTTATCTTCTTCAGTTGCATCTTTGTCTATGTAAACTACTATAGTAACATCTTTTTCAATATCATCAGTGAACTTATTAACATTTTCAGAAAGTATAATAGATATACCTACTAAAATTAATGTTATAGTTATACATGAGATGCTTGCTAGGCTTAATGAAAAGTTTCTAAATACACTTTTAAAACCATCTGCGATGTTATTTATTAATATTCTAAATGCTTTCATTATTTCATGTACCCTCCTTTTTCTTTGTCTCCTATAAGGATACCTTTATCTAATGTTATTACTCTTTTTTTGTATGTATTAACTATGTCTTTATCATGTGTAGCCATGATTATAGTTGTTCCATCTTCATTAATTTTATTTATTATTTCCATTATGCCCATAGAAGTATCTGGATCTAAGTTTCCAGTAGGCTCGTCACATATTAGTATTTTTGGATTATTAACAATTGCTCTTGCGATTGATACACGTTGTTGTTCTCCACCTGATAATTGATCTGGATAACTTCTAAATTTCTCTTTTAATCCAACTTTTTCTATAGCATTCATTACTTTTTTTCTTACTTCTTTTTCTGGTAAACCATATATTTCTAAAGCAAATGCAACATTTTCATATACTGTCATTTGTGGAAGTAATTTATAGTCTTGGAAAACTATACCTATTTTTCTTCTTAACTTGTATACTTTTCTGTTTCTCAGTTTGGCTACATTTATTCCTCCTACATAGACTTCGCCTCTACTTGGCTTTTCTTGTCTATATAGCAATTTAATTAAAGTACTTTTTCCTGATGCGGTTGAACCTATTACAAATACAAAGTCTCCTTTTGGTATCGCAACATTTACGTCACAAAGGGCTGTTACTCCATTTTTATATTGTTTATAAACATTTCTTATTTCTATTAAATTCATGTTTCCTCCTTTTTTATAATAGATTAAATTCTTAAGTCGTGCAATGGTAACTTATACCTATTTGTGCCACCATATACTTCATATGCATCTAATATTGTTATAAATGCTTTTTTGTCTATTTCTATTATTTTCTGTTTTAATCTTATGTATTTTTCTGTTGGAACTACACACATAAGCATCATATTATTTTCTTGTTTGTATCCACTAGTTATTTTTATTTCACTAGTTCCGCTTTTTATTTCATTTATTATGTATTCATTGATTTCTTTTATTTTACTTGAAGTTATAAACAATACTTTTGAATCACTTATACCTATTAAGAAACTGTCTATAACTTTACTTTCTATATATCTTGCTATAAGTGCGATTACTAACATTTCAAAACCGAATACTATTGTTCCAAATGTTAATATTATTATATTTATTAAAAGTATTGATTTACCTAAAGGCATTTTATATTTCTTTTTAAATATAATTCCTAATATATCAGAACCTCCTGTGGTGTAGCCTGCTAGATAAACTAGAGTGTAACCTACACCAAATAATATTCCCATAGATATTATATTTAGAAAAACTGATGACATATGTATATTTAAGAAAGTGTTTATGTTTTCTGTAAAATATACTGATAAAGTATAGATGCAAGAACCTATTATATCTTTAAGTCCTAGTGTAATTATTCCTATTATAATTAATATAATATTACCAATTAATAATGTATAGCTTACTTCTAAATCAAATAAATATTTAAATAAAACACTAATTCCACTTAAGCCACCTGTTACATAATTATTTGGCACGCAAAAGATATTAAATGTTAATGATATTATTATTATTCCAAATATAAATAGAATAAAATTAATGATTTTCTTCGTGCGTTTATTTTCCATATATCTTTATCCTTTTATCATTTTACATTATATCAAAAAAAATGACAATTTTCTACGTTAATCGTCATTGTTATTGTAAAATACACATTTATTTATGATAAGTTTCACCATTAATTATTTTAAATGTTCTATATATTTGTTCTAATAGAATTCCTCTAAATAATCCATGTGGATAAGTTAATTTAGAAAAAGATATTTTTTTATTAGATATGTTAATAATTTCTTCATCTAAGCCATCAGAACCACCAATTATGAATGTAATATTAGAGTTTCCGTTTGTTAATAAGTTTTCTATCGCATTTTTAAATTCTATTGTTGATAATTCTGTTCCATTAATACACATAGCTATTATGTATTCACTTTCTTTTATGTTTTTCAATATTTCTTTTTTTTCTTCTTTTGGATTACTATCTTTTAATTCAATTATTTCTAATTTGTGATATTTATTTATTCTTTTTTTATAATCATTTATTAATTCTGTTAAGTATGTTTCTTTAATTTTTCCAATACATATTATTTTTATCATATAGAAACCTCAGTTATATCTTTTTGAGATGCATATGTTATTTCTTTATAATCCACATTATTTTCATCTAAAATGTTTTCAACTGTTTCTATAGCTAAATTGGGTTCATTATTAGATTCTGATAAATGGGCTAATATTACTTTTTTTGTATCAGGGCCAATTAATCTTGATAAGTAACCAGCACATAATTCATTAGATAAGTGACCTTTATCACTTAAGATTCTTCTTTGTAAGTATTCTGGATAAGGTCCATTTATTAGCATCTCTGTATCGTGATTACTTTCAATAATATAATATGTTTTATTTTGTAGATATACTAAATGCCTATGATTTATATATCCTGTATCTGTTATATAAACTAGGCTTTCATTATTATATTCAATTAAAAAGCCGTTGGCTGTTACTGCATCATGTGAAGTTGGAATTACTTTTATAAATATGTCATCTATATAAAACTTATCCATTAAATATTCAGTTTTTTCATAAGACTCTTTTAAAATAAGTTTTTCTACTTCTGGAGTAGTGTGGAGAGTTGGATTCACTTTGTTTAAAAATACTTTTAGTCCATAAGTATGGTCTGTATGGTCATGCGTAATTAAAACATCTGTTATTTCATGAGGGTCTATATTAATATTTTCTAATTTTTCTTTTATGTGTTTATAGGAAAACCCTACATCTATTAAGATTTTCTTTTTTCCAAAATCTATAAACGTAGAGTTTCCTTTAGAACCACTTCCTAGTACTACTATTTTCATTATTGATTATATGTCACTGACAATGGATCTACATATACTCCATTATTGATTATACGGAAGTCTAAGTGTGTTCCTGTACTTTTTCCTGTTGTTCCCATATAACCTATTTGTTCTCCTTTTGTTACTTCTGAACCAACTCTCATTCCTGCGACGAAATTACTCATGTGCATGTATACAGTTTGGCATCCATTTCTATGGTCTATATATATGTAGTTACCCATACTTCTGTCATAACCTAATCTAGTTATTACTCCTGTTTGAGCTGCATATATTGGTGAACCATGTCCTGTTCCAGAAATATCTATACCAGCGTGGAATGCGTGTCCTCCATATACAGGGTCTGTTCTCCATCCAAAGTATGATGTTAATACATAAGGTCTATTTGTTGGCCATGCCCAATCTCCTGTATCTCCAAAGTTTTGGCTTGGTAGACCACCTCTTACTAAAACCATATTAACAACTGGTGTTAATACTTCTGAATGTCTTGGCACAACTTGTGTCATAACTCCATTAATTGTTTCAGTATAATATGTTTCTCTGTTTAGTCCATTTTGTCCTTGTTGTTCAACGTATGACATATTTATGTTAATTTTAGGATCATATTTTTCTTCTTGTTTATATTCTACAACTTTATCTTCTACTAATGTATTTTCTACAACTACGCTCACTATTGGATTAACAAGTCCAACGTTTACTTCTTGTCCTGGGAAAAGTAGAGCATTTTCACTCATTATTTCAGGGTTAACTATTAAAAATTCTTTTACGTTTAATTCGTAATCATTAGCTATTTTATTTATTGTTTCTCCTGCTTTAACTATGTGTGTTCCTTGAGTTTCATTAGTTCCAAAAAGCATATATCTACTTAAGTCACTTGCATCTGTGTATATTACTTCTTCTGTACTTATGTATTTTTCTTTTATAGTTATATTTTCTCTTAATGAAATGTCTTCAATTTTACTTCCTGTTGTTACTATTTCTGCTTGTTTTTTTTCTAAGTAATTTTTGTATTGTTCTTCATCTACAAATGCTTTTATTGTATTATCAACTGCTATGTCAAAATCTTCTGTTTTTAAGATATTTATAGTTTCAATGTTTTCTTCATTACGTGCGATAGTTACTTCGTATCCTTTTACTGTGAAAGGTTCTACATCTTTAATTTTATTATAAACATCTATAACTTCATCAACTTTTCCTTCGTATGTTACTAATTTTGTTGTTTCAAGTCCTATTGGTGCATATATTTTCTTAACATCATAGTCGCTTTTAAGGTTTTCTTGTTCTTTATCTATTAAGTTATATAATTCTTCTTCGTCATTAATTACACCTACAGGATTACCATTTAAGTAAACTTGATAAACTGTTACTGGAAAGTCACTATAGTTTTTTCGATCTAAGCCTAGTATGAATACTAAACTACCAAGTACCATTGAAAATAAGAACCCCCAATACATACTTTTTCTATTCATTATCATTTTCCTCACTTTTTATGTAATTTTTAAAGTTTACAAAACTTCTTTCAAATATTAATTCTACTGTACCAGTTCCACCACTTCTGTTTTTTGAGATTATTAGTTCAGTAGGGGATATATTTGGACTATCTTTTGATTTGAATTTGTAATAATCATCACAATATATAAACATTACTATGTCGGCATCTTGTTCTATTGAACCACTTTCTTTTAAGTCGCTCATAAGAGGACGTTTATCTTCTCTTGCTTCAACACCACGAGATAGTTGGGCTAGAGCGATTACTGGGACTTCTAATTCCATAGCAAGTTTTTTTAAGTCTCTAGATATTTCACTTACTTCGTTAGTTCTTTGTCCAGAATACTTACTTGAACTGCTTATTAATTGTAGATAGTCTATTACGATTGCATCAAGGCCTTTGTCACTATTTTTAAGTCTTCTACATTTACTTCTTATTTCTGATACTGTGATTCCTGGTGTATCATCTATATAAAATTTAGTATCTGCGAGTAAACTTAGTGTTTCGTTATATTTTTTCCAATCTGTATGTTCAAATTTACCAGTTCTTAGTTTCATAGAATCTATTTGTCCTATTGCTGAGAACATTCTGTTAACTATTTGTGTTGCGCCCATTTCTAGAGTAAAAAATGCGACTGATTTTTTTGCTTGTATCGCCATATTTGCAGCCATACAAATTGCTAGGGCAGTTTTACCCATACCAGGACGTCCAGCCATAATGATAAGTTCGTTACCATGAAAACCAGTTGTTCTTCTGTCTAAATCTATAAATCCTGTAGGAATTCCTGTTACATCTCCACCATATTTAGCTAGAAATTCTATTTCTTCTTGAGCTTTATCTAGAACTTCTTGAATTGGTTTTATTTCTTTAGTCATTCTGTCACTATTGACAGCTAATATGCTTTTTTCAGCATTTTCAACTATGCTATTTAAGTCTTCACTACTTTCATAGCATTCATCTATTATTTTAGTTGATTTATTTATTAATGTTCTTAAAACAAATTTTTCAAATATTATATTAATATAGTATTCAATATTAGCGGGAGTTGCGACTGTGTCTACTATTTCTGTAAGATATTCTATTCCGCCTATTGTTCCTAATTCTTTATTTTTTTCAAGTTCATTTGATACTGTAGTAATATCGACTGCTGTATCTTTATTTCTTAATTTTGTGAGCACTTCATAGATTTTTTTATGAGATTCTAAATAGAACATATCAGTAGATAGTTCTTCACATACTTTATCTAAAGCACTTTTGTTTAAGAAAGCACACCCTAAAGCATTGATTTCTGCTTCTATACTTTGAGGCTCTTTTCTTGCCATGTTAATCACCGCCCTCAAGGATGACTTTTAATAGAGCGTTTACTTTTTTATGTAAATTTATTTTTATTAAATGTGTTCCTAGGGTATTTACGTTTTCTGCTAATATGATTTTTTTATCTATATTGAAGTTTCTTTTCTTTAGTTCTTCACTTATTTGTTTTGAACTAATGCTTCCAAATACTTTACCAGCAGCACCAGTTTTTACTGGAATCTTTAATTCAAGTTTCTCTAATGCAGTTTTTATTTTAGTACATTCATTTATTAGTTCTTCTTCTTTTTGTTTTCTATCTTCTAATTGTGTATTTAGAACTTCTTTGCTTTTTTGTGAATAAGGAACTGCTTTTTTATTTTTTATAAGAAAACTACCAAAGCCGTCTTTGACTTCTTTTATTTGATCTTTCTTACCTGTTCCTTTTACGTCTTCTATTAGTATTACTTTCATAAAGCCTCCGTTTGTTAATTATATCAAGATTTTTTGTTATTTGCAAATTATGAGCTGGAAATGGAATTAATTAGCAGAAAATCAGTAGTCCTTATTATTTTGTTAATTCTAGTTTTTTTTCAACTAAAAATTCCCCTTTAATTCCGCGGGTAATAAATTCTTCTGAAAGTTTGTCTTTAGAAGATATTAAATCATTTATTAATTCAGCATTTTCATAAGTTTCTAAAGTATAAGAATATACCTCACTGTTTTTATTATTTGAATGACTAATTAAAGCACTATATAAAAGTAGTGTTGTTAATGATAAACTTATTATTGTTAGTCTTTGTTTTAAAGTCATGTTATTTT
>CAOJDZ010000013.1 GCA_948433815.1 uncultured Clostridia bacterium | reverse complement strand
AAATGGTAATATTTGTAAACTTATAATGTCTGATAGTCCACTAAAAAAATGTTGCCATGCTAAAAAATTATAAGAAGTGGCATATTCAGCTACAAATATATCATCCCACGTCCATATACCTGGCCATGTTAGCAATAAGACACTAAAAGAAATTATAAAAAAAACTGATGCAATAATTATTTCTCTTTTATTTTTCTTGATTTTTCTGTTAATATATAAACGTCTAATATTATAAGTTATAAAATACATAAAAATTAAAAGACTAATTTTAGCTAAAAATATATTAAATATTCTTCCTGCAGATAGTATCGCATTATTCCATTGAGAAATATTTATAATTGTCCATAGTACAAAAGCAATTTTAAAAGATGTGATATCAATAATTTTCTCTTTTTTCATACGCATCCTACTTTCTAACTTTAATCTCTTTGTATTTTTACATTATCATATTTCTCATCTTTTATCAAGAATTTGTGTTAATATGTTGGCAATAATAATCATTAATATTTTCTAATAGATTTTTACTTATTTTATTATTCTTTTTTAAATAGCGCAATCTATAAAAAGGTTAAAAGAAATGTTAAAAGCATGGAGTTTAGATACAAATTGATAAAAAATTTAAAAAAAGTAGGTGCTACTTTTAATATAATAGTTATATAAAAATTAAGCCTACTTTTTGGGAATAGTCTGCAATTAAAAATCGATATAGTAAGCAATGTGGGTAAATTAACATCACATCTATCTTTATTATTCACCATAGTAAATAATTGGCGGAGTTAATTTAAAATACGAATCTTCTTTACGACTTTTCTTTATAAAAGTTAATAATTCATTATTTTTTATTGCATTATTTCTTTCGTTTATATATTTTTTATGTTTTTCTTTTAATTTATTTAACATATTTTTGTAATATTCATTATTAAAAGTTTCAAGTAATATTTCTTTAATATTCTCATTTATATAATTTATATAATTATCTAATTCTTCTAAATCAATTGTGTATAATTGATTTATTATGTATTCTTCTATACGCCAAGAAAATGTATAATATTTAAATTTATCTATATTAACATTTATTATATTTTTATATTTATCAAATCTTTCATTTAACATTTTTATTATATTAATCATACTTAATCCAGGTTTAGTTCTCATTATAGAATTACTTCTTATGTAGTATTTATAATATGGTTTATGTATGTATTTAATAGTTTCAGCTTTTAACATGATAAATGTGTTAGTGCTTAGGTCTTCATATTTATCTGTAGCATATTTAATGTTCAAGTCTTTAAATAACTTTTTCTTTATAATTTTATTACATGTTGATGGCATGATTGTAGTATATAAAAGCCCTTCATAAGCATTTAAATTATTAAATATATAATCTATTGCTGTAGTTTCATAGTTTTCTGTATCAGTTACTGTTAACCAATCACATATAATTATATCTATATCTTTTTTTAAATATTTTAGTGCTTCTTTAAAAAAGTTTTTATCAATAGTATCATCTGAATCTATTGAAGCTATATATTTTCCTTTCGCTTCTTTTAATCCCACATTTCTAACATAGCCTAGTCCATGATTTTCTTGTTTTATGTATTTTATGATATCTGGGTATTTTTCTTTGTATTTTAATGCAATCTTCTCACTATTATCTGTTGATCCATCATTAATAAGTAAAATTTCCATGTTATTTATTTTAGCATTTAATATTGATTTTAGACTATTTTCAAGATATTTCTCTACATTATATATTGGGACTACTACTGTTAACAAATATTCATTATTTTCTTCTGTTTCAGTTTCTATTTCTAAATTTAAAAATTCTTCTATAGACTTTTTGCTTTCTTCTGCGTATTTTTTTCTAAAAATTTCATATTCTTTCTCAATCTTATCTTTATTTTTCTCTACCAATTTTATTCTACTAGCAATTTCATTTATATCATCATCACTTTTCATAGTTAGCATTTCTTTCAAATAATTAAATTCATCTAATATATCTGTATTCCCTAAAATACAAAGTTTTCCAGAATCCATTATTTTTAAAAATGTTAAAATATTGTTGTTAGTAAAATTTATATATAAATTAATAAATGAGTCAATTTTGGAAGAAATTTCATATTTAATGTCAAAAGTTTTTAGAAAGACTTTAGTAGTTTTAGATAAACTAGGTAATAATAAAGTATAGTCATCTAATAATTTTATTGCACTTAGTTCATTAAAATAACTATGCTTAGCATCTTCGTTACTGTTAAGAATTCCTATTCTTTTATCATTTTTATTTATTGGTTTGCTTTCTATTTTTTCTATATCTAATTTTATATGTTTTACAAATGGATTATTTTTCTTAAGACTAACATAAAGACTTTTGTCTATTATTCCCATTTTACATGAGTGTTCTTTTGCCATTTTTAAAGTTTTATTAAATATTTCGTAAATATAAGAATCAGAAAAACTAGCTAAAGATTCTGTAAAAATCATATTTATTTCATGCTCTTTTTTTAACTCTTTTATAATTTGTTGATATTCTAAAATATAATTTACAAAATATAATGTTTTAAAATTATTTTTATTTATAAATGAAATAATTAAATTTAAATCATTAAGGTTATTTTTTAAAACATAAACATTTTTAAATGAGTGAATGAATCCATCTAAAAGATCTTTTTTGGATTCTGGTAATATTACTAAATACTTTTTGTTATATATTACATCTAAGTTTTTTTCTATCATATAATCACCTACATATTTAAGAATTCTTCTACATCTTTTTTAGATTCTTTTAAGAGTTCTTTTTTAAACGTTTTGTAAAGTTCCAGTATTTTCTCTTGGTTCTCTATACATTTTATTATTTTATCTTTTATTTCAGTTACATCTTCTTCGTTATTTACTACTAAATATTTTTCTAATTCACTATTTTTAAAGTAATGGTGATTGTTACCTGTTATGCAAGGTACATTCATTTCAAAACTTTCTAGCGGAAGCATAGGGCTACATTCAGATAATGTTACGTATAAATTTACTGTATTATTTCCCATTCTTTTTATTAATTCTTCTCTTTTTAGGGAGTGATCTACACCTTCAAGTTCAAGTCCTAAAGTTTTAGCAAATTCTTTTCCTTCTTCATTTAATGGAGCCATATCTAAAATAGCGTTTTCTATTAATGATGCAGCCGCGATTTGTGAAAACATATTCTTTCTCCAATCAGAACACTGAGCAGCATATAATCCTATTCTTATTTTATCATTATTTTTATTTATTGGTTTAATGTTAGTTTCTACTTTATTAGTTAAAAATGCTACATTATAATTTTCCTTTTTATAGAATTCTACTAAACTCTTTTTACATATTCCCATAACGTCAATAATGCCTTTTTTGTGTAGTTTTATTATCTCTATGTTTCTTTCAAAACCATAACTATCTAATATTTGAGAGTGACTTCCATGCCAATATGATTTTAACTTTATTTTATTATTTTTTTTCTTCAAATATTTTGCTAAGTTTTTATATCCAATTGGAAATGAACTAAATATGACTTGTTTTATATTAGAATTCAGAATTTTATCGCCTATTTTTTTAACATCTTGTTTTCTTAATATTTCTCTTGCATCTACAGTGTTATCAAATAATTCTAATGTCGCTGATGTTACACCTAAATAATTACCATTATGTATTACTATATAGTCTTTTTTGCTATTTTTCTCTACTAATCTAATTGTGTTTTCTATATCATTTAGATATTCACTAGTTATTTGTGCATCTTTTCTTTTTTTTCTTTTATATATCGTTATTGGGAAAAGCATTATTTTTGCTAACTTTCTAATATAAAATTTTAATAGCCTGTAAATTTTTAAAATTTTAAATGTTTTTTTTCTTCCCAATTTACGAACTAGAGCGTTTTCTATTCTTTCTTTTTTTGGTACCCAACTTGCATCATAATAATGTATCATACATGTATTATCTGTAAAAATATTATTTTCTCTATTATAAGAATAAGGGTAGAAATACTCTCTTGGATATATATATATATTATCATTTAATATTTGTATTTCATTTTTTCCGTGAATAAAACCATATTCGGATAAAATTTTGCTTACTATTTTAGGTATTGATAAATTTGATAAGTTATTTAAATCAAGTGACGGCATTTTTTGATATTCTTCTAAAACTTTTGTTGGTAGTAATCCGTTTTTTTCTTTTTCAGACCAAACACCTACCGCAACAAAACCTGTATCTTCAATTCCTAAAAATGTATCGTTTTTTAATAATTCATCTATATATTTTAATACTTCCATATCAGTATCAAAATATATTCCACCATATTCTTTAAGGACTTTTGTTCTTACATAATCAGAGACAAATGCCCATTTTCCATTTTCATATGCTTCTTTAATAAATGGACACTCATTTAAATCAACATTTTCTTCGCTCCATTTAATTATTTCAAAATCAGGCAAATATTTCTTCCAACTTGCCAAACATTTTTTTCCTAATTTAGGGAATGGTTTTGTTCCAAACCAACAATAGTGAATATATTTTTTCATATTTTTCTCCTTCTTTAAAATGTTCTTTTTTCTTATAAACATAGAAAAAAGTTTCTTACTTTTATGCTTAATTTATTTGAGATTTATAATACTCATCACAAATTTCTTGTGTACTCCCCATTTTTACTATTTTTCCATGATCTAGCCATATTACTTTGGTGCAAAGTTCTTTTATTGATTCAAGTGAGTGAGATACATATAGTACTGTTGTACCACCTTTAATCATTTCCATCATTTTGTTTTTACTTTTTTCTTGGAATTTTATATCTCCTACTGAAAGTATTTCATCAACTATTAAAATTTCTGGATTTACTATAGTTGCGATTGAGAATGCTAATTTTGCTGTCATACCTGAAGAAAAGTTTTTAACTGGAACATCAAGGAAATCTTTTAATTCTGAAAATTCAACAATATCATTAAATTTTTCGTCTAAGAATTTTTTTGAATATCCTAATATTGCACCATTTAGGTATATATTTTCTCTAGCTGTTAAGTTTTGATCAAATCCTGCGCCTAATTCTATCATTGGAGAAATAACACCATTTACTGTAACTTTTCCTTCTGTTGGTTTCATAACACCACTTACCACTTTTAAAAGTGTTGATTTTCCTGCTCCATTACTTCCTATAAGTCCTATTACTTCGCCTTTATTTATGTGAAAACTTACTTCTTTTAAAGCCCAAAAGTAATCTTTAGTGTTCTTTTTTCCTTTGAATAAATTTACAAAGGTCTGTTTTATTGAGTTATCTTTTTCTACACCTAAGTTAAATTTCATTCCAACATTTTCTAAATAAATCATGTAGCCCTCCTTTATATGTAATATATAAATTTATCTTGTTTTTTCTTAAATACTAAACCACCAATTAAGAACATTCCAAGACCAATTAATCCCATTATAATTAAATGCATTAAGTTTGGTGCTTGGCCAAATAATACTATAGACCTTGCTCCATTTATAAATTGATACATTGGATTAAATCTCATAATACTTTGTAATGTTTCAGGAAGTATTGTTAAATCATAAAATACTGGCGTAAGATAATTCCATAGAGTTAATACAATACCGTATATATGAAAAATATCTCTTAAGAATACTGATAGACATGATAAAAGCATTCCCATACCAGCGGCAAATAAGAAAAGACATAAGAATATATATGGAAGTAGTAAATAATAAATATTTAAATCACATGCATAAGTTCCTAACCCTACTTGAGATAATAATATAATTATAAACCATGGTATAAGTGTTAATAAAAAGTCTATTCCCACAAATAAGCATTTAGATATTGGGAATATGTATTTAGGTATATAAACTTTATTTATTAAAGTAAAGTTTTCTACAACAGAAGTCATAGCAGAATTTGAGGCTCCACTAAAGTAATTAAACATAACTATACCTGTCATTAAATAAACTATATAGTTAACTCCTGGAACATTAAATTTAAACATTTGACTAAATACTATTGTCATAACTGTCATAGTTAAAAGAGGGTTTAGTAAACTCCATAGTATTCCTAATATACTTCTTTTATATTTAACTTTAAAGTCTCTTGATATTAATTGTGTCATTAAAAACCAATAGTTTTTAAAATTTATAAAAATCGCTTTTATTTTAGACATAATTCACCTCTATAACTTTATCTATATATATAATATCATATATAATGTGATAAATTAAGAAAAAAATACTTAAAACAAAAGAAAAAACTAAAAGAATTAGTTTTTCAAGTTTTTTTCTTTTAGTTTTTTAGTCTTATAATGAGTTGTATCTTTCATTCAACTGGAAAAGACTTTGATTTAAAAAAATGAGATTTATCATAATAACAGTACCTTTGCAAAAGTGTAAAGATTTTTTGCTATCATATTAATATAAAATCGTAATTTTTTAAATATGTTAATAATATTTATTTTTAGTGATCGCCTCTGGACTCCTGTGGTCACCTCTGGACTCCTGTGGTCACCTCTGGACTCCTGTGGTCACCTTTGAACTCCTGTGGTCACCTCTGAACTCCTATGGTCTCCTCTGGACTCCTGCACGTCGTTTTAATAATCTGTACTTTAATTATTCCTTTATTATATATTTGCCATGCGAGTCTTGCTTAGTTGTTCCAGACCAAATGATTAAATTTTTCTCTATTAATTTATTCAATAAATTTACAGTACTAGTTTTTCCTCTATTAATTAACTCACTTATTTCCTCACGTGTTGCACCATCATTATTAATTATGTAGTCAATTGCTATTTGTTCTAAATGGTTAAGACTATTCCATATTTGTTCAATTTTTGTAATATTTACTTTTTGGGCTATATTAGATCGTTTTTCAATATTATTATTCAAAATTAATAAAACAGAATTTCTATCAGGTTCGGAATAAGCAGGTTCTTCAAGATTGTATAATTCCATTTCATTGTAAATTCTTTTTACTCCTTCATTTAATTCTCTTACTATTCCAAATTCTACTAATGTTCTTGCTATTTGTGGATTTCTTGAATATCTTTTAACTTTCATATTTTCAACTGTTACAAATCCGCCTAATTTACCAGGACTTAGTATTTCCATTCTATTGTTGTATATTTTTACTAATATTTGCTCTCCACTGTTAGAATAATCCCTATGAGTTACAGCATTAACAATACCTTCATACCAAGCAAATTCTGGATATTCTGGAGTCTTTTCAAAAATCCCATTGT
This sequence comes from uncultured Clostridia bacterium, assembly GCA_948433815.1. Taxonomy (GTDB): domain Bacteria; phylum Bacillota_I; class Bacilli_A; order RF39; family UBA660; genus MGBC139354. The sequence goes on along the minus strand of CAOJDZ010000013.1, from coordinate 2,152 downwards.
TATTTAAACAACTAAACTCTCTAAGCTGACTATTTATAAATTCTCTACTTTCTGTTAAAATTTTACATAAATTTTTATCGAATGTTTTCTCTTTTATAACATTCATTTCTTTTCCAGTTTTAAATTCCTCTCCTTCAAATTTTATAACTCTTAGTCTAGAACATGGCAAATATATTGAAGGATTTTTTCCAAATAGTAACATACCAGCATTTGTGAATTTCAACTCTCCATTTATTTCTTTTAAGTAACCTCTAGCTTTTAAAACACTTATATTATCTAAGTCAGTATCTATTCTGCTTTTAAATTCCTCTATAGTTTCATTATCTATATCTTCAATTGACGATTCATTTATTACTTCCGTTTCAAAGTTTCTTTCTTTTCTATCATATTCTAAAATTCTAATTTGATCATGATTTAATTTTATTGATGAATCTCCTTGTCTACAGTAAACTTCATCTTTACTATTTCTCACTATATAATTCATTGAAGGTTCAATATGAAATAATAAAATATGATCATTCTCTTGTTTTTCATTTACTATTTCTATTATTTCACAAGTATATATTGGAACTGGCTTTAAAAAATTGATTACTACTTTTTGAGCATCATTAAACTTCTTAGTTCCGTATTTTTTGCATCCTTCTATTTTTCCACTATCAGTTATTCCATATGCTAATATTCCTCCATTAGCATTAGCAAAAGAGGCTATTTCGTTTGCCAAATCCTTTAATGCATAATTTGCACTTTTTCGATCAAAATACATATTTTCTATATTATTAGTTAAATATTCTAATGTAATGCTAGTATTAATTTTAGATAAACTCATATTAAATTGCCACCTCGTCTTTATTTTACCATACTTTTAAAATTATTTTTTATTTTAACCAACTATATAATCCTGTATAAATAATTGTTAATGCTTTATTTGATTGTATTAGTTTTTTAAATATGCTTCTAGATTTTAAGTAATTACATTTTTTCCAGTTTGGATAGTTTTTATTTAGTTTATCGTATGCTTCATTTATAAATTCTTTCCTAATATTTTTATCTTTTAATGTTCTAGTTTTTATTATATATGTAGTTAATTCTCTTACATATACATCTTCTAAGTCTTTTTTATCTATAAATGTTAAACATAAATCCAATATTTTTATTATATCAAAAATACGTTTATCCACAGTAGTTTGTTCACTTTCACTATGAACTAGATAATTATATAAATATTTATTAACTTTAGATATTTTATTACATTTTGATAAGTATAATAATACAAAAGGTATGTCTTCGTATTTTAGATTTAATGGAAATTCTATTTTATATTTATCTATTATTTCTTTTTTATAGAGTTTATTCCAAATAGCAAAGTTAAATTTTATGTAGTTTTTATGTATTTCTTGTTTAGTTATTAATTCTTTTGGATATTCATTTCTTTTTACTATTTTATTAGTGCTTTCGTGAATTTCATTTATATCACAACAACTTAAGTCGCTTTTTGTTTCTTTGATATTATTAAGAAGTTCTTCAATCATATTAGGTTCAATTATATCGTCACTATCTACAAATGCTATGTATTCACCTTTTGATAGTTCCAAACCTCTATTTCTCGCTTGACTTAATCCTGAACATTCTAATACTTCTAATTTTATTTTATCTTTATAATTATTTAGAATTTCTAAACTATTATCTGTGCTTCCATTTTCTATTACAATTATTTCTATATGTTTATAAGTTTGATTAAGAATACTATCTAAACATTTATTTAAGTATTTACTACTATTATGAACTGGGACTATTATACTTATTAAATCTTTCATAAATTCACTCCTAACTTTATTATATATTATTTAAAGAAAAAAATATATTTTACTATAAATATATTTTTATTAATGTGATTATTATTGCAATAATTCCTAAAGCGGATAGTAATGCTTTTTCTCTTCCTGTAGGTTTTTTTAATTTAAATGGACTTATAAATAATATACCTGTTATTAGTAATGTTACTTGGAATAATATTACTGCGTGTTTGAATTTAAAGAAGTAAGATATAAAATATACTAATGGTATTATAATGGCACTTGCTGTTATTGGTAATCCTATAAATTCTTTTCCATTTCCTTTTTTAGTAGTTGTTAACATATTAAAGTATGCTAGT